>JACMQE010000035.1 GCA_014377145.1 Glaciimonas sp.
ACAAACGCGCTTCGTGATTTGCTTCCTCCGTGGCTCTCACATCCTCGTTACTTTGATTGAAATAAATGTCAACAAAATCTAGTTAATTTTTATGCAAATGCCGCGCAATATCAAGCGCGAAGTAAGTTAACACGCCATCGGCACCAGCACGTTTGAATGCCATCATCGCTTCCATCATCGCTTTATCATGATCCAGCCAACCATTTTGCGCCGCGGCTTTGATCATTGCGTATTCACCACTAACTTGATACGCGAACGTAGGTACTTTGAATGCATCTTTGACGCGCCGCACGATATCTAGATAAGGCATCCCTGGTTTAACCATCACTATATCAGCGCCTTCGGCCAGGTCCAGTGCGACTTCACGTAGCGCCTCATCGCTGTTGGCAGGGTCCATTTGATAGGTATTTTTACTATTTTTTCCCAGATTGGTGGCAGATCCAACTGCTTCGCGGAACGGACCGTAGAATGCCGAAGCATATTTGGCTGAGTAGGCCATGATACGGGTATAGGTGTGCTGATGTGCTTCTAGCGCGTTGCGTATCGCCCCGATACGCCCATCCATCATGTCTGATGGCGCCACAATATCAACACCAGCATTCGCTTGAGTGAGTGCCTGCTTTATTAGTAGTGTACAAGTTTCGTCATTGAGCACATACCCATCGGCGCTTAGCACGCCATCTTGGCCGTGACTAGTGTAAGGGTCTAGCGCAACGTCGGTTAGGATTCCTAGCTCTGGGAAGCGCAGTTTTAATGCGCGCACTGCGCGAGGAATCAATCCTTCTGGATTGCTGGCTTCGATACCATCGAAGGTTTTTAACGCGGGATTGATGACCGGAAACAAGGCGATAACAGGAATATCTAACTCTACGCATTCTTCCGCGACATGTAGGAGCCGATCGACTGAAAGGCGTTCAACGCCCGGCATTGATGCAACCTTCTCGCGATGATTGCTGCCTTCGATCATAAATACCGGATAAATTAGATCAGCGGCAGTGACTGTATTTTCGCGCATCATCGCGCGTGAAAATGCAGCATTGCGCATACGACGCATGCGCAATGCTGGAAACGGGGCTACTAATGAGCTGAATTTGGACGTGTTTTGCATACCTGCTCCGAGGTCTTTCAAATGAATTATTACGTCTTTCCCAAGGAATTTAGGGCCGACCAAAAAACTCACTAAAATTTTAGGAAAAATCAAAAATTCCTGAACTTTTCAAGTTTGGTCGCATCATATCGATGGGTGTATTACTCACCTCCCGCTTCCCTCCCTGAACGGGGCCATATCGCTCTATGTGATAAGGCATTTTGCCCTGAAGATAATCCCCTTTCTTCAGGGCTTTTTTATTTCTGGGAGTTCTGATTATTTTGATCGGTTTCAGTCATCAGACTAATTTTGTCATTATCGCTACTCACCAACTCGGCCAATTCAAGAATACGCTGATTAGCTTCATCAAGTCCAGTACATTTCAACGCGGAAAATAATTGTGCGGTGAACGGCAATGGCTGGTTATTTTTATCCATGTAACTGACCAGAAAAGTATGCGCCTGACGTAGCGCATTGGTCGCTTCGTTGCGATTCAATTTATCTACTTTGCTCAATATGCAGTGGATAGGTTTGCCCGTGGGAGCGAACCACTCCACCATTTGCACGTCGAGATCTGTAAATGGACGGCGCGAATCAACAATAAGGATTAATGCTGCCAATTGTGAGCGGCGGCGCACATATTCGCCGAGCAATTCTTGCCAATGTAACTTGGCAGAACCTGAAACTTGCGCGTACCCATAGCCGGGTAAATCTACCAACATGGCGCGAATTTCATCGACCTTGGTTTGATCTTTGCGATGTTGGCCGACCTGTGCGCCACCGATCGAAAAATAATTGATGTGCTGAGTTCTGCCAGGCGTTTTCGAGGCAAAAGCAAGTTTTTTCTGATTACATAACAGATTGATGGTGGTAGATTTTCCTGCATTTGAGCGACCGGCAAAAGCGATCTCAGGAATTTGGGTAGTGGGCAAATCACGAAGGTGATTAACCGTGGTAAAAAAACGGGCTTGCCAGAGTAGGGACATGTAGTGAGTAGAAAATGTGGTAGAGGCTGCAAAAATGCCGGAAAGCTATTGTACAATAAGAGGTCATATATTATGAATTTGAGTAATTACTGTGGTGCACCACAGTAATTACAACAATAGTTGGTTCACAAAATTGGTCGTTACAACCGCCCGTCGTCAGGGCCGAATCTATTATCGATTGAATATAAAGTCTCAGGGTGATAAAGTCTCAAGGTGTTTCAATGAACAGTGCGTTTTTATCCGTTTTGAAGACTTTGTTCGTCATTGTATTGGCAACATCTTCTTTTGCGCATGCTGCCGATGCACCGACGGCAGCGGTGCCCAAAATCGACTTCACCAAGGGTGGAGCACTGTTTATCAAAGGCGATGCTGTGCGGAATATCACTGCCTGTACTACTTGTCATGGTGCTGCTGGTGCGTCGTCAATTAGTCAAAATCCCAAATTGGGTGGCCAGCATGCCACCTACACACATAAGCAACTGAAAGATTTCCAGGCCCCTGACCGTAATAACGCGATCATGTCGATGATGGCCAAATCGCTCACCGATGAAGATATGACTAACATCGCCGCCTATTTGGAGTCACAAAAAGCCAAGCAGGGTGCCGCTAAAAACAAAGTCACGCTTGATCTGGGCAAGAAAATCTATCGTGCTGGTGTTGCAGAAA
>JACMQE010000036.1 GCA_014377145.1 Glaciimonas sp.
CATATTTGATATGCAACAGTACTGGCTGGAATCATCGAACCACTCGGGGTTTTGATATAGAAATTCAGAACCTCAGATGGATTCAAACGATCGACCTGCAATACTTGCGGAATAACCTTATAAGAGCGACTGGCAATCGAAAAGTAATTTACATAACCACCACCAAGGGCCGCCTCCAAGGCGCTACCATGCCAAGTGCCGCAACCTTATCACGATCCAACACCACCGTAGCTTGCGGTTTGTCAATCTTAAGGCGGTATCGATAAAGTAAAATTTGCCGGAAGCACGCACTTTATCTAATACCAACTGCGCAATTGTATTCAGATTTTCAAAAGGTTCAGTGGTCGTAATCACAAATTGCAACGGCAAACTGGACGAACCAGGCAATGCAGGAAACTGGAACGCTGCCACGCGCACGCCGGCGATTTCATTCCATTTTACCTGCAAATTCTTTTGAATTTCCTTCGCAATGCGGCCCCGGTCGCCCCATGATTTTAACAGCATGCTGCCGGTCCCTGCATTCACAGTCGGGATGCCGGTAATTTGAAACATCTGAGAATATTCGGGCACTGCTTTAGCCGTCTTAAAAATCTGATCGGCGTAAGTTTGCATCTGATCCGATGTGGCCGTAGGCGCACCGATGACCTACGACAACACGATATACTCTGATCTTCTTCCGGTGCTAATTCTGACTTTGAGAACTTGAACATCAAACCCAGGACCAGCATCAAGGTTACTGCCATCAAAATTAATACTGGCCAAGTATCCAATAACGCATGCAAAGTAAGCTGATAAGTAAGGTGGACTTTTTCAAATACACGGTCAATCGCTTGGACGAAACGGCCAGTATCTTGCTCCGGTCGAAAAAACGTGAACACATCATCGGTGACAACGTCAGCGCAATCAAACCCGCCACGGCAATCGCACCGGCGAGATTGAAAGCAAACTCAGTAAATAGCGCACCGGTCAAACCACCTTGAAAACCAATCGGCACATATACAGCAATCAGCACCACCTTCATCGCCAAAATCGGACTGCCAAGTTCGCGTGCGCCCAGCAACGCGGCATCCATGGGCGGCTTGCCTTCCTTCATATGACGATCAACGTTTTCCACCATGATAATCGCGTCATCTATCGCCAACACAATCGCCAATAACGTCAGCATATTGATCGAATAACCCAGCACCAACATCATGAAGAATGTCCCGATCAGCGATAGCGGCATCGGAATAATCGGGACCACCACCGCACGAAAACTACCCAAAAACAGGAAGATCACTAGCGCCTCCACCAGCTTTTTGATGACTTCTGTGATGGAAGTATTAATAAATTTGGTCGAATCATACACAAATTTGGCAAATGTGTTCGAATCCTTCGGAAATCAGTTCGCACGCGCTTGGCAACGTCCAGAATATTTGCATTCAGCGCGATCTTGATCCCGATCAATACTGAGTGTATACCGCTAAAAGCAACGTTAACATCATATTTTTCTGATCCCAGCGAGACCTTCGCCAGATCTTCCAGTCGGACGATAGAATCAATGTTGTGTTTCACCACCAGTTTTTTGAATTCTTCGACCGAGTGCAAATCGGTGCCAGCCGTCAACGGCACCGTCACCATCTGGCCTTTGCTGGAACCAAGCGCTGCCAGATAATTGTTATTGCCTAAGGCAACCCTGACATCAGCAGCGGTCACGCCATATGCCGCCATTTTGGATGCATCCAACCACGCCCGTATTACAAACTGACGCGCTTCTAGCATTTCAGCAGTCTGCACGCCTTCCACTGAATCCAGCTTTGGCTTGACTACGCGACTCAGGAAATCAGTGACATTATTTGTTGGCAGCTTTTATTAATATAAAACTCCAGATACATCGCTTCCGTGGTCTGGCCTGTCTGTACCGTCACGTCAGCACCGGTTGCTGTGCCTGCAATGGTAACTGATTCTTGACCGAACTGACTTGCGTATTAATTTCTATCAGCGCTCGGTGAGCATCATAGTTCAGACGCAACTTCGTCGTAATTTTGGAGATGCCGCATACTAGAGGACGATAAATAATCAATCCCCTGCGCTTGTGCAATCGCAGATTCCAGCGGCTGGGTAATAAATCCCGCAACTGTTTGCGCATCGGCACCACATTAAGTCGTCGAAATGGTCACTACACCGTTCTGCGTTTTCGGGTATTGATTGATCGGCAAACTAAACAGCGAACGTAATCCCAGCACCACCAGAAACAGGCTCACCGCTATCGCCAGCACTAGCCGGCGGATAAAGGTATCGGTGAAGTTCATGACTTAATGCTCTTGTGGGGTCGGGTGGGGATTATTCAGCGGCTCGATCGTATTATTGATGATGACCGCAGTCTCGTTCTTCAGCTTAATCTGTCCAATAGTAACGAATTGCTGGCCCTCTTCCAATCCTTTCAGAATCGCCACCTGATCGCTGCGTGTTTCGCCCGTCTTCTGGACCAGAAGATCGCCCTTTTTGGCCCGTTGGGAACGGCTTTAACATCTCTAGCGGCATCTTTTTGAGCAGGTTCCCCCTCAAACGGCTTAATGATAAATACAGTAGATCCATACGGGTTATACGTAAGCGCCGTTTACGGTAGCGTCAAATGCATTTTTTAGCACCAACTTCAACGCTAACATCAGAAAAAATTCCCGGTAACAACTGGCGCTTAGGATTGGGGATAGTAACCACAACCTGCACGTTACGGGTAGTTGGGTCGACTTTCGAGCTGATAGCCGTAACCTTCCCAATCTGGCATAAGCATCATTCGATAGATGCAATACCTGGCCAACCTGCAAGCTGCCAAGTTGCTTTTGCGGGATATAAAAATCGACATAAATCGGGCCAATCGTTTGCAAGGTTACGATCTTATCTCGAGGATTCAGATATTGACCCGGATTGACTGTAGTAATCCCAAGTTTTCCGGCAAACGGTGCTCGAATGGTTTTCTTTCCAAGCGTGGCGGCTTGCTGGGCAGCTAAAGCGCTTGCTCTTCAGGCCAGCGAATTGCTATCGATCTGAGCTTGAATAATCGCCTGGACGGCTAATTGCGCTTTATTGCGCTGAAGTACCGACGCTGTAAGTTCGGCGCTAGTCTCTAACGCATGCAATTGTGCAAGGTCGGAATCAGCGTTCAGTTACAGCAGCAATTGTCCCGTTTTGACATCTTCGCCAGACTTGAAATTAATGGTGCGTACTAGTCCCGTAATTTCACTTGTCACATCCACACTGCGCATTACCACTAGCGTGCCAACCGAGGTTAAATGCGGTTGCCATTTGACTTTTTTAATCGTCGCGGCCGATACCGTTTGTGCGCCCTGGCAATCAATTTCCGGATATGGAAAAAAATCCTAAAGCAAGTAAGGCGATCAGCAGGCCCACTCCCCCTAGCATAATGAGCATGCGTTTAGTCATGAATACCCCTTTACCATTTTATGTACAGATGTTAAAACTGCTGATTTTTTAATGGTAAAAAATATAACGAAAAGTGGTCACTCTTCACTTGCGGATAAAGCTACAGGCAAGGTTGTGGTGAACGCGGCGCGCGGCAACGAGTGACGATTCCACCAACCACCGCCCGTAGCCTGAAAAAGTGCTGCGCTATCGGCATAATGGGCAGCCTGCGCCTTGACTAAATTGACTCTGGCTTGCTGATAGTACGCGGAGCATCCAGCAACGTCAGATAGCTGATCGCCTCCAGCTTAAATTGCTGTGTGTTGAGATCAAGGGATTCAAGCGATAACGATTCGACTTCGGCTTTTTGCTTTAGCATGGCGGCATCATAATCCAGCGCGCGCAAGCTATCAGCAACGTTTTGAAATGCTGTCAGTACGATTGACCGATAGTCTGCGCTTAGCCTTATCGTAGGCAACCACCACCGCACGCTTTTTGGCATTCAACGCGCGGCCATTGAATATTGGCTAGGTGAGCCCAGCAACCAGACTCCCCATTGCTGCCGCTGGGGTAAATAAATTACGTACTTCAGTGGCAGATGCGCCGTAACTGCCAGTCAGATTAATTTGCAGGTATAAGTTGGCGTTAGCGACGCCGACTTACGCACTGGCTTGATGCATTAACGCTTCGCTGGCACGGATGTCAGGGCGCTGGCGCACTAGAACAGAAGGCAATGACACCGGTAAATCCTGTGGCAATTGCAACGATGCAAAGTCAAATTCGGGCAGTCCCGATTCACCCGGTAATTTGCCCGCGTAGACGAACAATTGGTTGCGCGTTTGGACTAATGCTTTTTCTAGCGGCGGCAAGGTTGCATGAGTTTGCGCAACGGTATTCCGCTGGATTAGCACCGTTGAGCAGAAAATGGCGCCGAGGTTGAGTTGCTTCTCGATCACTGCTAGCTGCTTTTCCTGCGTATCTACTATCCCGCAGGTTGCCTTTAGCTGCACCCGCAGCGATGCGTCCTGGATCGCGGTCGTCGCTAAATTTGAGGTCAAGGTTAAATACGTCGCTTCCAACTGAAACTTTTGAAACTCAACGCTCGCCTGCAATCCTTCAAGCTGACGACGATTGCCACCGAATACATCGACCGAGTAAAACACATTAACCAAGGCAATGTAAAGATTAAAAATGTCGCGACTACTACCCTGATGGTATTGGCCTTTTCACGTGCAGCGCCGAGTTGACCACCAACAGTCCGATACAACAAGCTACCAGTTTGCCCGCGCAGATTCTCTTGCTCAAGCAAGGTAGCCTGAGCAGACGCCATGATTGGGCTGCGCTGGAATGTAGGAATCTCTGCATACACAAAAAAAGTTGATAAAGAACCAATCAGGAAAAATAAAATAAGCCTGGTAGCTTCCATTAATATATTCCTTTATGATGGTAAAGGAATATATTCGGTGCTATGCTGGTGCACAATAAAATATGATCCTGTATCTGGGACATCTTTATTACATCCCATCTAGTGGTAGTTTTCTAATTTACTCAGCAGTATCCTGAGTTTGTGGAAATGTATCGTAATAAATTACACTCTAAGTCAAGATGATAAAAAACACACTGGTAATGCCATAAAACCACGCTTTTTGATACCATACGTAGAAATGTCTAGATTTTGTTGACATTTATTTCAATCAAAGTAACGAGGATGTGAGAGC
>JACMQE010000037.1 GCA_014377145.1 Glaciimonas sp.
ATGGATATACAAATAAAATTCAATAAGATTTCGAATAACCTCTAAGTGGGGGACATTGAGTGGTCAATGCACTATTTATTGATTCTCTCAGTGAAGAATCAAATGCAAATCAGTGCGAAAACATTTTCCGCGTTACTTAGACAACAAAAATCCCGCATTCTCAATGAGAGAGCTGCGGGTTTTTGTAGGTTCTTGAACTGCTTAAAACATGTTCATAGTGGTGATAGGTGGGCTTGAACCACCGACCCCAGCATTATGAGTGCTGTGCTCTAACCAACTGAGCTATATCACCAATGAAGCCGGTCATTATCTGGTATTGTAATAATTATTGTCAAGTAAAATGGTATCAAAAAAGGGTTATTGTTAGCCAGGTTTGGATTTTTGTTGCACTAGCGGTTAATTTTTGCCTGGACAACAGCGTTCAGTACTGTCTGGACAACTTTTTTGCCAATGCAGTCAATGATGATGCGGTCTGGCATGGTACGCAACCAGGTTAGTTGGCGCTTGGCAAGTTGGCGGGTGGCGGCGATGCTTTTTTCGCGCATGTCATTGAAATTGTAAAGGCCGTCGAGATATTCCCAGGTCTGGCGATAGCCAACGCAGCGCATGGAGGGCAATCCTAGATGTAGATCACCACGCGCTCGGAGGGATTCTACTTCTGCAATCAGGCCGCCATCCTTGCTGTCGAGCATCAGGTCGAAGCGCTGTTCTATGCGGCGATGCAATATGCTGCGGTCTGACGGTTCTAGCGCAATCGGCAAGATGTCGAATGGAAACTCCGGCGCTGGGATATTGTTCAACAACGAGGACATCTTTTGCCCGCTGAGTGCAATGATCTCAAGGGCGCGTTGAATGCGCTGGCTGTCGTTAGGTTTGAGACGTTTTGCGGTAATCGGGTCGAGCAGAGCTAGTTTGGCATGCATGCCGGGTACGCCGATCTGGACCGCTTCAGCGTTTAGCTTTGCGCGTAGTGCTGGATCGGCTTGCGGTAGTGTGTCCAGGCCGTGCCGTAGTGCTTTGAAGTACAGCATGGTGCCGCCGACCATTAGTGCTAGCCTGCCGCGTGTATGAATTTCTTCGATTAACGTCAGCGTGGTTTCACGAAATTGCATCGCCGAATACGATTGCGTCGGTTCGATGATGTCGATCAGATGGTGTGGCGTAGCGGCGCATTCGGCGAAGGTGGGTTTTGCTGTGCCAATGTCCATGCTGCGATAGATCAGTGCTGAATCGACTGAGATGATTTCGGACGGGATATGGCGGGCAATCTCCAGCGCGGCAGCAGTTTTTCCAGAAGCGGTGGCCCCCATGAGGGCGATGACTAGGGACTTTGTTACTAATTGGTTCATACAGTTGCGGCTTGTGTAGGTTTGCGTACTAGACAGAATGCAGATGCGATTGGATCAAGCGTAATGGCCTCAACTAGCATTCTGCGCATGGCATGTGTTTGTTATTGTCCGCGCAAAAAAAGTTTATCCAGATCGGATAACGCTAGTTGGGTCCAGGTCGGGCGTCCGTGGTTACATTGGTCGGCGCGGTCGGTGGCTTCCATTTGACGCAATAGTGCGTTCATCTCTGGCGCGGTCAGGTGGCGATTGGCGCGCACGGCAGTATGGCAGGCAAGGGTGCCAAGTAGTTCGTTACGGCGCTCGACTAGCACTCGTGATCCACCGTATTCTCGCACATCGCGTAGGACGTCTCGCGCTAGTGTTTGGATGTCGGCATTCTTTAGCACTGCTGGGACCGCACGCACGGCTAGCGTGGTGGGCGACATCGCTGCAATATCGAATCCTAGAGAATGCAGGATTTCTTGATTTTCTTCTGCGGTACCGACTTCTACCCCGTCTGCATAAAATGTTACTGGGATGAGTAGCGGCTGCACCTGCATGGCGTTTTCATTCAGCGCGTTCTTTAGCTGTTCGTACAGAATGCGCTCATGTGCTGCGTGCATATCAACTAGCACTAATCCTTTGATATTTTGGGCAAGGATGTAAATGCCGTGCAATTGGGCCAACGCAAAGCCGAGGGGAAATTCGTCGCTAGTCGGTAACGGTTGCGCGCTTGACGTATCGACATTGTTTGCAATGATGGGCGATGCCGATGCATTATTCACAAGCAACGCGCCATATTTTACAGCGGTCTGGTTGATGCCGATGTTGGTGTGGCCGCCAAATCGTGCACCAAACGTGCTTTGCTTTTGCGGCTGCTGGACCGGCTGCATCTGCAACTGTGGCTGCAAAATAGCTTGCAGATGTTGCGCTGATCCGCGCATCCATGGCATCGCGCTGCTAGGCGAAGATAAGGGTGCCGGCGTGGTGCCAAAAGAGGTGGCTGAAGTCTGTGCGAGTGCCCGGTTGAGGGCGTGATAAATGAATTGATGGATCGATCGACTATCTCTAAAACGCACTTCAATTTTGGATGGATGCACGTTGACGTCCACCAACGCTGGGTCTAGATCAAGTGCCAATACATACGATGGATAACGATCTCCATGCAACACGTCTTGATAAGTGGCGCGTACTGCATGCATCAGGACTTTATCACGCACGAAGCGGCCATTGACATAGAAATATTGTGCATCGCCGCGTGCTTTTGAGGCAGTCGGCAGACCAACGAAACCATGCAGGTGCAAGGGGCCGGCGCTTTCATCTAGCGCTAATCTGGCCTCGGCAAACTCAGTGCCTAGAATGCTGGCGCTACGTTTGGTGCTGTCGGTGATGTTCCAATGATCGACGGCTTTACCGTTGTGAGACAGCGCAAATGCTACATCAGGCCGCGCCAGAGCAATTCTGCGCACCACCTCAACGCAATGGCCGTATTCAGTTTGATCAGATTTCAAAAATTTGCGCCGCGCAGGAGTATTGAAATACAAATCCTGGACATTCACCGTGCTGCCTTGTAAGCCCGAGGACGGCGTAACTAGTAGTGTGCTGCCATTGATTTCAGAGGCATGTGCCGCATCGGTGGTACGCGAGGTCAAGGTTAATTGCGATACCGAGGCAATTGAGGCCAACGCCTCACCGCGAAATCCCAGAGTTGCCACATTTTCAAGATCATGTAACGAAGTAATTTTAGAGGTGGCGTGGCGAGCTAATGCTAGTGGCAGTTGTTCTGGAAAAATACCACGGCCATTATCGGTAACCGCAATGCGTTTTATACCGCCTTGCTTAAGTCGCACCGTGATTTGCGTCGCTCCGGCATCCAGTGCATTTTCCAGTAATTCTTTGACAACAGCGGAGGGTCTTTCAACTACCTCACCAGCGGCGATTTGCGAAATAAGGTTGTCAGGAAGAGGTTGAATCGGGTGAAAAGAGGACAATGGTGCATTCATTTAAAGATTATACCGAACCAAAGTGCCGTTTAGTGTCTGGCAGAGGATATGTTTTTTTTGATCGTCGAGAGATCTTTTTCAGTTACGTTTGAATTTTCTGATCGGGGTACAAGCGATGATCTGTTCCGTTTTTTGTAGATCGGTCTCAACTTATTTGTCGTGATAGGTTTTGTCGGTTGACGCGGTAGTGTATTATTTCGCGCAACCATTAGGAGAGTTATGGACTTTATGCAATTCCTCGACTTGATTTTACAAGTTGACAAGACCCTCGGATTTATGATTAAGGAATACGGCACCTTAATCTATTTGGTGTTGTTCATGATCGTGTTTTGTGAAACCGGATTGGTTGTCATGCCGTTTTTGCCAGGTGACACGCTATTGTTCATTGGCGGGGCCTTTTGCGCTAGTGGTAAAATGAACATCTGGACCTTGATGGGTTTACTGATTATTGCAGCGACCACCGGTAATACACTGAACTATTGGATCGGTAGCAAGATCGGCGAAGGAGTATTTACCCATGATTATCGTTGGCTGGGTCAAAAATCGTTGCAAAAAACACATTTTTTTTACGAGCATCATGGTGGTAAAACCGTGATTCTGTCGCGTTTTATTCCCATCGTGCGGACCTTTGCACCATTTGTGGCCGGTGTATCGAAAATGACGTTTTCGAAATTTCAGTTTTTTAATATCACCGGCGCTCTGATCTGGGTGGTGGGACTGGTGTCGGCAGGTTATTTCTTTGGTAATATTCCGGTTATTCATGACCATTTGAATACTATCGTATTGGTGGGTGTTGGCGCAGCGTTAATACCTGTGGTGTTGGGCGGTTTATGGAAGTTGTTTAAGAAAATTCGGGGTCAGCGGGCTTAATATCCTGCATAGGTTCCAAGAGCAAACGTCCACAGACAAATCGCAGACAATAAAAAAGAGCGCGACGCAGATCATATGCGTCGTGCCTTTTTTGCATGGCTATTACTAAAACTACGGAATACTCAAGCGAAAACCAAGTACAACCAGACCACAACCCGATTACGTCATCTGATTCTTCGAAAGCGGTGGATTGTACGAGAAATATTTTTTGATACCGGTTAGCACTGCCTCGGCTAGTTTGTCCTGATAGGCGTAATCGGTCAGCTTGGCCTCTTCTTCCGGGTTTGAGATGAAAGCGGTTTCAATCAAAATACTGGGAATATCCGGTGCTTTTAAAACTGCGAAACCAGCTTGTTCGACTGCGCCTTTATGCAACTTATTGATACCGCCTATTTCACTCAGAACCGCGTTTGCTAGTTTCATGCTGTCATTGATCTGGGCGGTTGTCGACAGATCGAGCAGGACGCTGGCTAACTGGCGATCATGGCTTTTGATGTTGATTCCGCCGATTAAATCGGCGGAATTTTCTTTGTTCGCCATCCAGCTGGCAGCGGTTGATGTAGCCCCCTTTTCAGATAATGCAAAAACCGACGATCCTTGTGCTGTCGGCGTGACAAATGCATCAGCATGGATCGAGACGAACAAATCTGCTTGTACTTTGCGTGCTTTTTGCACGCGCATTCGCAATGGCACAAAGAAGTCGGCATCACGCGTCAGCATCACGCGCATGTTTGGCTGTTGTTCAATTTTAGCTTTGAGTCGTTTGGCAATGGCGAGTACGACATCTTTTTCACGATTGCCGCCGCGACCGATCGCACCGGGATCTTCGCCGCCGTGACCGGGGTCGAGGGCAATGGTAATCATACGCATCATGGTTGGCTTCGGATCAATCCTTACCAGCAGAAGATCTGGCGGTTGTTGAGCAGGTTTAGGAGTTGGCTTAGTTTGTGCCACTGGCGGGACGATTACGCCCGGTTTTGCTGTCGGCCATTCACCTTTTTCTATCATTGCTGCAATCGGGTCAGGCGGATTGAGTGGATACAGATCGAACACCAGACGGTTTTTATAATTGCCAATTGGATTGAGTGTAAATATTTGTGGATTGACCTGCTCTTTTAAATCGAATACTAGCCGCACTACGTTAGGCCGATTCTGACCGACCCGGACCTGTTTAATATACGGATCGTTCGATTGAATTTTGGCGACGAGTTCTTTTAGCGTCGGATTGAGTTCAAGACCTTCAATATCCACGACCATGCGATCGGGGTTTTGTATCAAAAAGTGGGTAGTTTTTAACGCAGTATCATTTTCCAGTGTGACGCGGGTATATTCGTCGGCAGGCCAGACGCGCACAGCCAGAATTTGTACGGCGCGGGCCGACATGGATGTTAGCGATGCAATAATAGAAATTAGTAACGTCCCGCCCGTTTTTAATAAGGTGCGGCGGCTTTTGGATTTTATAGATTTGGTGCAAATTTCAGTCGAGCTAGACATTGACTACCCTTATTAGTTAAGCCGTGCAATTTTACATCACGCCCCTCTCCTGAAACACTGAAAGTGATGTTAATGTCGGGAGTAGGCAAAACATTTTCTGCTTTTTCTGGCCATTCGACGATGCAGATATTAGTTTCATTAAAATGCTCGCGAAAACCGGCTTCCAGAAACTCTTCAGGACTTGCCATCCGATACAGATCAAAATGCATCAATTCGACCGCCTGTTGATTCAACATCACGGCATAAGGCTCTACCAAAGTGTAGGTTGGACTCTTGACGTGACCGGTATAGCCGGCGGCCTGCAGTAAGGTGCGAGTAAGGGCGGTTTTGCCCACACCCAGATCGCCATGTAAATAGATCTTCAGGCCCGGTACTAATGTCTGCGATAATGCTGCGCCGAGGGCGACGGTGCCAGCTTCGTCATGTAGATGGAGGGTAAAGTCTTGCATCTCGTAAAATAGTCCTCTGTTATTTAATGGACTTAGGCAAAATTGCTCCGGTGGCGTGATATTTCTGAGCTTTGTCGGCGTTTGCCTGAGTCCCCATTTATTGGAATTGATATTCAGATGTTGTACCAGCCTTTTACTGAAAGAGATCATGAAGCAGATAGCAACCCCGCCGATTTTGCATTATTGGCTGGACTCGCCATTACTATTAAAGCGTGGGGGCGAGAGTTAGGGTTTGCCGATGTGCGCATTACCGACGTTGATCTGTCGCAACAAGAAGCTGGATTGCAGGCTTGGCTGGCGCTCAGATATCACGGTGAGATGGATTATATGGCAGCCCACGGTTTGAAGCGTGCCCGACCTGCGGAATTGGTGCCGGGGACGATACGTGCGATCAGCGTGCGTATGGATTATTTGCCACAGGATAGCGACGCAGCATGGCGCGCGCGCGAGAAAAATCGTCTAAACGCCGATGCTGCCAATACGGCGACCGTTTCGTTATATGCACGCGGCAGGGATTATCACAAAGTCTTGCGTTTGCGCTTACAGCAACTGGCAGACCGCATCAAAACTGAAATTGGCCCGTTTGGTTATCGGGTATTTACCGATTCGGCTCCGGTGATGGAGGTTGCTCTGGCACAGAAAGCTGGATTAGGCTGGCGCGGCAAGCATACGCTGTTATTAAATCGGGAGGCTGGCTCGCTATTTTTTCTGGGCGAAATGCTCACCGATATACCGCTTCCTACCGATGCACCGATCAGCGCGCATTGTGGTCAATGCAGCGCCTGTATCGATGTTTGCCCGACGCAGGCTATCGTCGCGCCCTACACGCTGGATGCGCGGCGTTGTGTTTCTTATCTGACGATAGAGTTAAAAGGCAGTATTCCGATGGACTTCCGGACACTTATCGGCAACCGCGTATATGGTTGCGATGATTGCCAGCTATTTTGTCCTTGGAACAAGTTTGCGCAGCCATCCACTTTAAGCGATTTTGACGTACGCAATGGTTTGGATCAGGCCACCTTAGTAGAATTGTTTAGTTGGACAGAAGAACAGTTTAACCAACGCTTGCAAGGCAGCCCGATTCGACGGATAGGGCACGAACGATGGTTACGCAATATCGCGGTAGGGCTGGGAAATGCCGCAGCCAGCAGCGTCAGCGCGCTCGAGATCATTGCCACGTTGCAAGCGCGTGCTGACGATCATTCAGCGTTAATTCGTGAGCACGTGGGATGGGCCTTGCAACAGCACAGCGCGCTTGTGCTATAGCAATGTTCCAGGCGCTAATACAGGGCTGTGCCTTGTTCTTTCCCAACGCAAACTTCTTTTACGCTCAATGCAATAACCAAAGCCATAACGGCAAAGTAAATGTCGACAACACCATCTCTGCAGAAACTAAAAACACCACTAGCGGCCTATTCCCACCTAATTGCGCCGCCAAAATATATGCTTATGTACCATCGCATGCACCGTTGTCAGATTGCACAGCACGCTAAAGCCAATCAGCCACGCCATCTAACCCGTGCCTTCAATCCACAGCCATCTGCGAGGCCAGTGCCAATGTCATATAGGAATTAAAACGATAACCGGTTTGCATAACCGACTCGTAATCCATTGAGATCGTTTTCAAAAATAGTTTGCCCATTCACGTCAGCGCGATGCCGGCGCACAGGCTTGCCAAGCCGACCATCAACATTTTCCGGTGATATTAAACTTCAACGGGATACGAGCGGTGGAATAAAAGAGTAGCGCCAAGAATAGTAGGACATACACCATCTTTTCCATGCCAGTCCAAAACGCATCGCCCCAGTTGGTCACTTTACACAGACTGACGCTATCAGAATCAGTTTGGAACCGGGCAGCAGCAGATTGAATATATACATACATGAAAGAGGATTGTTTTTTCCAGAAAGGATGCAAAAGGGGTATTAGGATTCCGATGAATCGCAGAGAAAAAATATTTCTATAAATGTGATTAATCTTTAATTTTTTACATTTACGTTGTTTTTTGAAGCAATAAATAAAGTCTAATTTAGCCAATTAACGACGGTCTGCCAGTCAACAATAGGGAATCGTCTTAATTCCTATAAAAGATGGAAAAATCACATTCGCTGTTTATAGAATTTTTTGCCTTATACAAAGAATAGTCCTGCATCAAATAGCAACTACGTAGCATTGCTGAGATGAATCAAAATCAGCGAATCATTGAAAAAATACCGCTTTAACCGTGACCACCGCAATCGATAAATTTCTCCCTAGCGCCTTAGACCTTAGTTTCTCGCTTCGCCGCAACTGACTGTTCTTTTTCTTCACGCCAAAACCCACATTGTGCATATGCACTAGCGAAAGTCAACGCCCCTCATGCATTTGCCATCTTCCTGTAGTCAGTGACATGAAACGCCTAGGCAATCGTAGATTAATTTTTGCGGTTTAGTCGGGCAGAGCGTGATTTTCATATTTAGAGTACCCGAATGTGTTATTAATAATAAAGCTAATCGCAATGGCAACCATGCTATTTACCCAAATCATTATTGATAAAATCCTCGTGCATTTCACCCAAAGCACGCTGATATGCGTTCTGTTGATTTTTTCAGAGCCGACTAATTAGTAACGCTCGCATAATGTGAAATATCACTGAATCGACTGTCTTGTTAATTCAACAGCCTCGCCAATTCCACCGCCTTCTTGAAATGTATTTCGTCAAAAATATGGGCGCGATGGACTTCGACTTTGCGCATGCTGCTGCCGAGTTTGTCGGCGATAACTTTGTTCATTTTTCCTAACAGAATTAATTCCAGCAAGGCGCGTTCACGCGTGGAGAGATTTGCCAGCCGACTGTCGATCACGCTGCGGGTTATTGCTGCGCGTGAGGATGCTCTAGCCGCTTCTTGCACATGATCCATCAATTTATTGTCATTGAACGGTTTTTCGAAAAAATCGAAAGCACCGCGTTTGAGTTTGTCGACGGCCATTGGCACATCGCCGTGACCGGTTAAAAATATCACAGGAAAGCGTTTGTTAATTTGCGCGCGGTTGGTACGTCAAAGAGTGCGACGCCGCTTATGCCGGGCATCCGCACGTCTAGCAGTAAACAATCACTCTCGGGATGCTGGGTGTTGCTTGCTGTGACCAGCGGATTTATGGTCGGACTGAGCGTGGCGCTGGCAGGAGCAGAATTGGTGGTCTTTAAATCTTCATTTGCTGTTTATTAATACCAAAAAATCTTGCCCACTGACGTAGGCCAGTAACAGAATGGCGCGTGATTGCGCCAACCAGCTTAAGGCTTCACGGATTACTTCGTCATCATCAATAATATGTAGGATGGCGGGCCGGTTATTATTAGCGTTGGTGTGGAGGTGGCGTTCTTGATTTATGGCTGGCGCGATCCTCGCTGGCTGTGCGGAAAATTTGCTGGCAGATAAAACAGGAAGACTGTACCGTCACCCTCATTGTCGGTTTGGTTGATTGTGCCGCCATGGAATTCGATAGCGGTCCGGCAGATCTTTAAACCCATTCTCATGCCGTGGGCTTTGGTGGAGTGGAAGGGTGAAAATAGCCGATCAGCAACCTCTGCGGGGATCCCGTGACCCTGATCAATCACCGAGACGATAATGTGCGGCGATTCGGTGTCGAGGTCGGCTGTGAAGGCGCTGATGCGCAAGATGCGCCGACTCGGAATAATGTTTGCCATCGATTCGATGGCATTGCGGGTGAGGTTGAGCAAGACTTGTTCCAGCATGCTGCGGTCGCCAGAGATCCATGGCAGAGAGGGGAAATGTCTACCTAAACATTGACGTAAAAAGACTGCGCTTGCAATTCTACCAAGGGCATGATGTTATCGAACGGTATACTAATTGCTAATTAATGGTTCGCGGGTGGGATCACGGTTTTTGACGAACTCGTGCAGGCTGCAGATTATGTGCTCAGCACGTTTTGTCTGGTTATTGACTTTTCCAAGGGCCAGTTTCAATTGCGGCGCTTTGATGGTGCCGTTCTGCAGCATGTTGATTGCCCCGGTGGTATAGCTGGAAATAGCGGCAAGTTGCTGATTCAATTCGTGCGCCAAGGTGGACACAATTTCACCCATGCTGGCGAGGCGTGCGCTGGATTGTAATTTTTCTTGTTGTTTATGATTCAACTCCTCGGCTCGGCGACGTTCTGAAATATCCAGTATCGAACCCATCCAGCCGGTTTGATGGCCTTGGGCGTCCACTAATGCAGATTTGAATACCAGTGCAGGAAAACGCTCGCCATTGGCTTTTAGAACGATGGTTTCGAATTGTGGAGTGGCTTCGCCTTCCAGCACTTTGGTCAAACGATCCTGAAATTCTTCCATTGCTTCCGGTACCCAATAGAGCATTGGCGGGATCTTGCCCACCAGTTGGTCGGCGCTCAGTCCGACCATATTGCAGAACGCCGGATTGACATAGGTAATCTGGCCTTTCAAATCACGGGCACGTAAACCGGTGACGAGCGAATTCTCCATTGCAGTGCGGAAGGTAACTTGCTGATGTAGCGCGTCTTCGGCGGTAAATATAGCGCCACAAGGTGAGCAGACTCCACAACAAGCCTAGCGATAGAGCGATAACCGATCCTAATCGCAAATTCGGTAGAAAGTTGGGCGCGCTTTTAGCGTTATTGGTGTGCAATATCAATAACAATCCGAGTAGATCGAGCGCTCGCTGATGTGTATACACGTCGCGTCCTCTGCCGCCGGATGCGCGTTTGGCGATGACGACTTCGTCGCTATCGATGAGCGAAATTTCGTTATCTTGCGCAAACCGTCAGCAGTATTCTTAATGAGAGAATACTGCTGACGGTGTAAATGCTGATAAGACTGTCCAGATATTGGCGTCCAGTAAATAATGGCAAGCTGTAATTGGTATAAATGGCGCTAGGGTTATAGAGGAGGTTGTACGGTTGTGTATATTGCGGGATTCTGGCATCCTGCACTTGTTGGGAACTGATGGTTTGCTCGATCCAGAGCGTAGCGGCAATTAATTGATTTTGTCGGTGATTGGTTTCCATCTGTTGGTATTGCCATGGCAGCCACAGCAGGATGGCTGGAAATGACAAAACCAGAAAAATCGGAATCAGCCAGCGCCACGTGCGCTGCGTACCGCCTGCTGTCAGGTTAGATAATTGCTTGAATGTTGAATGTGGCATAAGAGAAAAGTGTGACAGCTACATAAGTTTGCATAAGTCCGCTCTCGGCTTGGCAACACATTCCATGAACGCTATGGATGAATACAGGGATGTAGCCGAGGCGCTGCTATACAAATCTGGGTTGCGTTTATCCACAATTGTGAGCTTGATTTTGGTTGGGCACACTGCCCCCCAGACTCATCCAACATTTACAGCGTCTGGGATTGGCGACAAGCAAAATGAGGAAAAGTCCCGGCGCAAAAACCGATAATTATCAAATTCAGCTATGACGTCACTGACGATACGCCTAAAGAGAAAGCGGCGAATTGCTTTAAATCATTGGCGGAAAAGGCGACTAACGGTCGTGTCAGAATTGCGTTATAACGGCACTTTATACAAAAATAAAGAAGAACTAGAGCCATTGCAGCTTGGGGCGCTGCAAATGCTAGCGTCCTCAATGGTGCAGTTCGTGCCATTGAGGGTGAAGAAGTTTGATGTATTTGATTTGCCGTATATTTTTCCGAATCTGGCGGTGGTTTACCGTGTTACTCAGGGATAGATCGGCAAAAAACTGTTCAGCAAGTTGGAGTCGAAAGGCATCACTGGGCTGGCTATACTAGAATAGCGGTTTTAAAGTGATGTCGGCGAATAAACCAATGTATACCCCGGCTGACTTCAATGGTTTGAAAATGCTGGTTCATTCATCAAAAGTGCTGGACGTCCAAATGCGCGCTTGGGGCTAATTCGCAGGTAGTGGCATTCTCAGAGGTGTATCAAGTCTTGATGACTAGTGTGCTAGATGGCACTGAAAATCTCCCTTCAAACTTCTCTATACGCAGAAAATGTATGAAGTCCAAAAAGATATCACGAGGTCGAATCAAGGCTATCTTGGGTGTGCCGTGATTGTTAATAAGAAATTTTGGGATGGTTTGCCGTGGGAGATTCGGTCTGCTTTGACACAGGCAATGGAAGAAGCGACGAAGTACGAAAATAAAATTGCTCAACATGAAAATGATGCGGCGTTGGTGGTGCCAGAGACAACCGGAAAGACTACCTTTTATCACTTAAGCGATAAAGGGAATGCGGAATGGCATCAAGCCTTGTTACCGGTACGGAAGCAAATGGAAGGGTGGATCAGAAAAGATTTGATCGATGCTATTCATCAGGAATCGGCAGTTTTGGGATATTAGGATTCACGTAAAATCGTCCCAGTAGCAGCGTTATGTGTTCCTATTCGTGCTAGCTTACGGTCTTCGTCTGCAGGTTTTGGTAAGCCCGTTGCCGGGACAATTTTGTGTAAACTCTAGGTATAAATTAAACAAAGAAATTCAACCTTTTCATTGATCTTCATATTGTGCATAAAACTAAAAGTATGAAAACTTTTAGTTTCACCAACTATTGAGGCTAAAATTATCTGTAATTTATAGAACTATTCACTAAAATTATTTGTAAAAGTAAGTTATCTCCTGTTAAAGTTCATTACCTATTGAATATTGCAGATTAGCTCAAGAAGTGCTGTGTAAAAAATTAGTATTTTCAGTAAGTTTGTTGGAGAGAAAATAGATTTTTCAAATTGATGGCGCTACAATTAAAAAGCAACAGTAATAAATAGTGAGATTTATAGAGGGTGCATAAAAACGGTATAGATACCGGGGATATTGAGGAGGCAGTGGGTTTCAAATGAAGCTGTTTAAATGGCCGGGAACACACAGAGAAGTATTTGAGGCGCACCTTTAGACGCGCCTTTTTTATTTGTTGGTAGCAAACTAACAAAGTGAGGCTGCTCGCAAGCCTAAATGCATCTTCTGTTCGTCATCGTGAGGCAAGTACATGAAAAGAAAGTCCGATCCTCAATATGTCAGCATCAATGCAAGCGACTCTGCGTCGGAGCTTCTTTCTACGATTGTTGCCGCGCCATTTGGTGCCGTCGGCATTCGTATCGGGCTGGGTGTCATTCGCGAGTCGGTCTATTTGCGTAAGTCGTTTGCGGAAAAAATACCGACAGATGCTCTGGCAGAGCGTGCCGCACAACAAATAATTACTTATTTTCAATCCCCTGATTTCCAATTTTCATTGCCACTAGCGGCGGCTAGAACTGTATTTCTGCGCAAAGTTTGTGCCCAGATCGCCGCCATTGCGCGTGGCGATGTGCTGACCTATGGCGAGGTGGCACGGTTGGTGCACTCAGCACTGCGTGCGGTGGGGCAGGCTTGTGACGCTAACTGGTTTCCATTGGCGATTCCCTGTCATCGTGTGACCGCTGCTGGTGGCCTTGGGGGGGGATCGCACCATGATCAGGCCGATAGTTTTTATGTTGGGGTGAAGCGCTGGCTGCTGGCTTACGAAGGCTTGACTGATCTATGAAAACCATGCTTGTTTCCGGTCAGGCCGCGCTATCAGCAACTGTGTTGATCCCAGATAGCCAAAGGGCTATTGACGAATTCTGCGATACGTTGTGGCTGGAAAATGGCTTGGTGAAAAATTCGCTAGAGGCATATCGCCGCGACATGCGCTTATTTGCCTTGTGGCTGGAAGCGCATCGACCTAAGCCCTTGCTTGCAGTTGATGAAGAGGATCTGAAGGCCTATTTCGCGGTCAAAAGTCAAAGCAAGGCGACTTCATCGAATCGCCGTCTGGCCGTGCTCAAGCGTTTTTATTTGCTGGCGCTCAGACAAAATTTGATCTCCTTTGATCCTTGCTTACATTTGCGCTCGGCCAAGCAACCCGAACGCTCTGTAAATATTTTGTCCGAGTCGCAGGTAGAAACTTTATTGGTGGTACCGAATGTGGATACGCCGTTGGGTTTGCGTGATCGCACCATGCTGGAGTTGATGTACGCCAGCGGCTTGCGTGTATCCGAGCTAGTATTGTTAAAGTCGATTGAAGTGGGAATGAACGAAGGAGTGCTTCGCATTACCGGCAAGGGCGATAAAACCCGATTAGTTCCCTTCGGCGAGGAGGCGCGTACCTGGATTGTGCTTTATCTGGCACAAGCGCGCCCGGCGATTATGTCGGGTCAGGTTAATGATGCGTTGTTTGTTACAGCGCGGGGCGGACCGATGACGCGACAAATGTTCTGGGCGTTGATTAAAAAATATGCGCTACAGACGGCAATTAATGCGCCTTTGTCGCCACATACTTTGCGTCATGCGTTTGCCACACATTTGCTCAACCACGGTGCCGACTTGCGGGTGGTGCAATTATTGTTGGGGCATGCCGATATTTCTACCACGCAAATTTATACCCATATCGCCCGTGAGCGTCTAAAAGCATTGCATGCTGAACATCATCCGCGAGGTCGTTAGAATGCTGTTTATTAAGAGGAATGGTGGTGAAAAGGCGCTAGTTAGAGGTGCGTTTCACGGCATTTGTTTTGCTGTATCCTGTACCCCATTGTTCCAAATCCATTAAAAGCGTTTATATCAGGGGGGCCAATTGGCAAAAACAAATTTTCAATATGAAAAGCGTCAGAAAGAGCTTGAAAAGAAAAAGAAAAAAGAAGAAAAGCTGAAAAAGAAATCCGAAAAATGCGCTGTCAGCCATGATGGCACCTCGGATGGAACAGAAGCAACGGGCGATCAGGCCATCGAAATCTGTGGCGAGGCTAGCGTAGCGGGAGCATCACCAACACCATTGCGAGGATCAACCTGATTAATCTACTAATAACTATTGCACCGCCTTGATTGAGAACGAGTTGACGGACGCAGGCAATATCATAGCAGCTGCATACTGACTCTTTACGGTGCTGAAATCATTTTGTTAAAATTTTTTCACCGGTTGAAATGCGCATTCCCAATACCATCGGTGTCATAGTCGCATCAATATTTTTTGAGAAAATGGTCCGAACGCGGTTATTTCGGGCCATTTTTACGCTGCTGGTATCTTTATGGCAAAAAAGTGCATTTCGTAGACCACGACGACACATTTATTGTGTCGGTACGGTATGTCTTTTTTAGTGCGTTCCTATTTGTATGAAAAGCAGGCGGTACCACTTTGTCTGCGTCTGCTTTAGGTATTGATGAAGACCAGATGGTGAAGACGCTCATCATCGAGGAAAATGGTGCGACCTCTAATCGTGCTGATGCATGGGACTGTAAAGTCTCCACCAAAAATCCAGCGCGCCAGATTGGCTGTAAATCAGTCGAACCTTGCAAGCCAGAAGTGGCGCAAAGGTATTCCGGCTACCTGATTGGCAGGATGTCTCCTTTTGGGACGCGTAAAATTATGCCAATCTATACACAACAAGTATTTTGTCATTCCCGATTATCTATATCAATGGCGGGCACCGTGGATTTTTGATCGGCATTGTGCTGTAGATGATTCTTGCTGTGCTGACGGCGCAACCGGTAACATGCACATTACCAGATTGAGCAGTTTTGAGACGTATTTATAAGAAAGAACATGCATGAACATATTTTTATTTACGACTACCGCGTATTTGATCGGCTCTATCTCGTTTGGAGTAATCGTTAGCAAGTTGTGCGGACTAGGTGATCCGCGTACCTACGGTTCAAGAAATCCGGGCGCGACTAATGTATTGCGCAGTGGCAATAAAGCTGCAGCAGCGCTAACGTTGATTGGTGATGGTTTCAAAGGTTGGCTGGCAGTATGGTTGGCGCAAGAGTTTGGACCGCAATATGGCATCATGGATCAGGGTGGCATCGCATTGGTTGCCCTAGCGGTCTTTTTAGGACATTTGTGGCCAATATTTTTCCGGTTTGTGGGCGGCAAAGGGGTGTCAACGATGTTTGGTGTCTTGATCGGTATTCAGCCGTTGCTGGGACTTGGGGCGTTAGCGAC
>JACMQE010000038.1 GCA_014377145.1 Glaciimonas sp.
ACAAAGAGGCTTACGCATGGTGATGGCTGGCTGGGACGCCATTCTACCTTAGCCTAGTGCATATCCTGCCGCATTCTTGGACGCGTAAGCGAAGTGGAAAGTGAAGACCAAAAAGTGAAGACCAAAATGAGGGGAAAATGCCGGGTGCGATAGTACCCAATCCAAGCATTCAAATCCGAAGTGTTTCAAATCAATAGGAATACGCAAAATCACCCCAGCGACGTTGTGCTCTCGTCGTCGGTAGGCTTGACAAGCCCGTTGCTGCGACAATTCGTAGTCCTCACCGAGTCAAAAAAGTCCTAAAGCAGGTTATCTTTTAAATGGAATCTTCCGCGATAATTCTCCATGTTGATAGTAACAATTCAAAGAGCACCGTTGAGCACCTTTTTTTACCATTTTAAGGGTACTTAAGACTTTACTGCGGCGTTGCGTCTTCAATATAAAACGTGCGGGGTCTAGCGCAGCCGCTAACTCTGCCTTGATCGGCAAGGGCTCGCCATTTAGTTCTGCAGCTAATAATTCCGCCGTCAGCGGTGCCCAGATTAATCCGCGTGAGGCATATCCCAGCAAGCCCTACAGTCGTGACAAACGCGGTATATCTTTTAGTTGCGGTTCGCGTAGGGTGGGTTGTGCTTGAAGGTATCAGGCAATGCGCCGATCAGTGGCAGACGGTCCGTCGATACGCAGCGAAAGCCGACTCGACCAGTTAGCGGTAGGCGCGCCAAATCGGTATTCCATGCAGGCAGGATATTCTTTAGACGCGCAAGATTTTTATCCTGGCTGATTTGACGCAGCTTCGTTTCATCATCATCGTCATATGTCGCGTCCAGAAGACTGCACACGCCATTCTATGCTGGCGTCAGATAGCCGTCGCCATACAGCACCTGCGCTAATTTTGGGGCATTTTCTCCATTGATATAGATCATCTGGCCTCGGATGGCGTTGAGCGATAAGTCGTGCGTTTGTGGAAAATTGATTGCGCCCATGCGGTTTGCCAACTGGGGCGCTGGCAATCACTGCGCCGCTTAGATCGTTTACCTGCCAGCCATCTACCATTTTGGTGAGTGTACTGGCACTGACATTAAAGTGCGTGTGTAAATACGCACCGCAGGCTTTCAGCAGCGCTTGGCAAAGACTGGGCGGATGCCACACCTCTGCACCTGGAAACAGCCAACCTCCGCTACCGATAGTAGTTCCTAGCAATGTGTGCCCATCGGTTGGGTTAACCATTGTGCATAGTCGGCAGGATAATGGGCTTGTTGCGCCCAGACTTGCTGGACTTTGGCTTGGGCCGCATCGCGTGCGATCTGAAACACGCTGCAAACTGCGCCGGAGAAGCCGTTACCGATGTCGCCCAGACTTTGCCAGACGTGGCATGCGAACAAATAGGCGCTGCGACTGAGCGCGAAGTGTGATTGTCATCTCGGGATAAGAGCGGTATAAAGATGCCACCCAGATTGCCCGAGGCTTCTTGCGCTATAGCGGCATGGCGTTCGATCAGCGTCACTTGTTAGCCACGTAATGTAATCGTTGACCCCCCCCGCGCCCGCCAATCCTGCACCAAGAATGATGGCGTGACGCGGGCGGGAGAGCGTCTTGATACAAACCGCAGAAGGCTGCCAGCATGGTGAAAATACGCACTTTTTGTGGTGGTTCCAGCATTATTTTCAAAAACAAATCCCACCTTTTCCAGAACTTCTCGTTGGTTTTCCGTCGGGGTTAAAATAGTCAATTGCGCATCTGTAGCCGCCAATCATCCCAGCCGCGTCCAAAGCGGTAAGGGCCATTCTTGCGTAGTTGTGGTTGCTATCGAATGCACAAAAAATCGTCGATAGTGGCATCTATCTGTTGTAGACATTTTCCGCTGTCGCCCATTATTAACGTAAGGACGATCTGATTATCCTCAAGATACAGAAGATGAAACCCCGGCATCGATACCGGTCCATATTGCCAGAATGGTGCGACTAACACTGACGCTGCCGGATACTCTGCGTGTGCTCGGTTCAACTCAGCCCCCCTTTTGTTAAGGGCGCGGGCAGCAGCGCCAGATAATGCAATTGCTGCGGTCGTTCCGCATCATCACACCATACCTGCCATGTTGCGAGAAATTGCTGGCCCGCGTCAAATGCGGTATCGAGAAACGTATATTAAGGCTTCCGCCGTCATGCTTCAACCATTCTTGCAATCACTATTTCGTCGATTGGCATATGCGACGCGCTGTTGAGCTTTGGGACGATGTTAGACAAAGATGGTGCAGGTTTGGACATCTGAAGATTGTAATTAATTGATGACGTTGTGCATATAATTGCGTGGTTGGGGGATGGTTAGATCATCCCCATTTGTTAATCGTGGTACCGATGGGGTCAATGACGTATCGATTAGCGTTTCAACCGTTGGCTGAGGCTGGCACATTGGTATTGCTGATTGTGGCGGTTGCCTTGCATTACGCGTTGATGGGTATCGGCTTATTGATGTTTGGCGCGGAAGGTTCACGGACATTGCCGTTTTCGGAGGCACGTTTTGAAGTCGGCGGTCTGGCGATGACCGGTCAGAGTGTGGTGATCGTCGGTGTTTCTATCTTGTTGATTATGATGCTGTATCTTTATTTTGAGCGAACCTTATCGGGCAAAGCCTTGCGCGCAAATGCAGTGAATCGTCTTGGTGCCTGGCTAAGTAGGGATTAGTTGGCTTGCTGGCTAGCAAGAACGTTGACGAAGGAGACCAATAATGCGCACTTTTTTGCGGCCTTTGCTGTTCTCTCAATCCTACCTATCTTTCTTAGCATTGGTAGTTTTTTTGGCAATCGTCGCGTTGCTACCGCCTTTGCCGACCCCCGAATACTGGATTACGTTAGCCAACTATATTGGCTTGTACACGATCGTTGCATTGTGCTTGGTATTACTGACGAGTATCGGTGGCTTGACCTCTTTCGGTCAGGCGGCTTTTGTCGGTCTTGGTGCTTATTCCAGCGCTTATCTTAGTATGCGCTTCGGTATTTCACTTTGAGTCGGATTACTGGTCGGGCTCGGCGTGACGATGATTGCTGCGTTCAGTATCGGGGCCATCACGCTACCTATCTGGCCCTTATCTGCCACTGGGTACCATTGTGTGGGCGCTATCGCCATTCTATTTGTTTGGTAATCTAGATTTTCTGGGCAAGTATGATGGCCTCAATGAGATTGTTTTGATAGACTTTTTTGGTGTCACGCTCGAAAGTGGACGCAAGATGTATTACCTGATTTGGGCAATATTGTGCTGGTGTTGCTGCTAAGCTTCCAGAATTTATTGAATTCACGAATGGGACAGGCGATTCGGGCCTTGAACGGTGGCAGCGTCATGGCGGAGGCCATGGGAGTGAACACAAGCCTGGATCAAGATCCTGATTTTGTATTGGCGGCGTTATTGGCGAGAATCTCTGGTTGGTTGTATGCGTATCTGCAAAGGGCGGTCAATCCAACGCCATTTGGTCTTAATGCTGGTGTCGAATATTTGTTTATGGCGGTGGTTGGCGGCACTGGCTATGTGTGGGGCTCGATTCTTGGTTCGACCCTGTTGACGTTATTAAAGGACCAGTTGCAATCATGGTTGCCCACATTGTTTGGATCGAATGGTAATTTTGAAACCATCGTTTTTGGTATTTTGATGGTGTTGCTGTTGCAGAAAACGCGTGGTTGTTTATGGCCTTATGTGTGTAAATTGCTGCCTTCAAAGCGGAATGCGATAGCGCCGGATAGTGCGCTGGGATTGGCGATGCGTGCGAAACCCCGCAAGGAGAAATCGTGCTGGAAATCGATGGGGTACGTAAAGAATTCTGCAGTTTGGTAGCGGTGAATGACATCAGTTTCAGCGTCGCAGAGGGAGAGATTGTCGGTTTGATCGGCCCCACTGGCGCGGGTAAATCAACTATGTCTAATCTCGTCACGGGTGTGCCGCCATTGACCAGCGGCTCAGTCAAGTTTTTTAGTAGTTGGCGGTATTGCAAGCAAATAGCCGGTTTGTCGTCACGTCAAATTGTGCGGCGTGGCATTGCGCGTACTTTTCAGCATGTGCGATTATTGCCAAATATGACGGTATTAGAAAATGCGGTGATCGGTGCACATTTACGCGGTAAACATGATGATGTTGCGGGTCTTGCAAGCGGCTTGTTGCGGCTGAATAAAATAGAAGAAAACGCGTTACTGTTTGAGGAAAAAGTCCAACTCGAACGTTTTGGCTTAGGTGCGTTAATGTACCAAGAGCCTGGTAGTTTAGCGCTAGGTCAGCAGCGAATATTGGAAATCGCTCGCGCACTGTGCTTTGATCCGATGTTGTTATTGCTAGATGAACCGGCGGTAGATTTGCGCTACCAGGAAAAACAGGTGCTGGCCGCTTTGTTGCGCACATTAAAGGCGGAAGGCATGAGTATTTTGCTGGTCGAGCATGATATAGATTTTGTCATGAATTTGACTGATTGTTTGGTGGTGATGGAATTTGGTACCAAAATTGCCGAAGGTTTGCCAGCCGAGGTGCCGCAAAACCCGGCGGTGCTGGATGCTTATCTGGGGGACATCGATGACTAATACGATCAATATGCCGACTGGAAGTTAGCGATTTGCATTTGGCTTACGGTAAAGTCGAAGCCTTGCATGGCGTGACTGTGCAAGGTCAGATAGTCACCGTTATCGGTCCAAATGGCGCGAACAAATCGACCATGCTGAATGCGATTGCCGGTACCATGCCGACTAATTGTCGATTGTCTATGATCTGTTCCCGCGTTTGTAGGAGCGGTGCAGGCAGCAGGCGGGCACGTTGTCCGGGGGGGAGTGCCAGATGCTGGCGGTTGTGATGGTGAAGCCAAAATTGCTGATGCTCAATGAGCCTAGCCTCGGTCTGGCACCGCTGATTGTGAAGGAAATTTTTCATATCATTGTGCGCTTAAAGCAAGCTGGGGTTGCCATTCTGCTGGTTGAGAAAAATGCGCGTGCGGCCTTGCAAGTGGCAGATTATGCCTATGCTGGAAACCGAGTATGTGGTCATGAAGGGGGGCTGGCGGCACAACTGGCGAGCGATCCTCAAATTATCGCTGCTTATTTGGGATTGGCGAAAAAGGCTGTTTAACTGTGTGTAATAAGGGATGAAACGGATTTCGGTAATGGTGTGTGGTTTTCTACGCAGAAAATAGAGTGTCTAATCGTGAAATAACAGCATTGATGGGGCAATCCGGAAAATATGATGAATTTTATTTCCGGTTGTCAATGTATATTTAATACACGAATAGCCGGATACGTTCTCAGGGCGTGGTGAAATTCCCCCCGGCGATAATGGTACGCAATGTGTCTAGCCCGCGAGCGCTTGTTATGGAGGCCGGTTGTTTAGCTTCAGCAGCAAGGTCAGCAGACTCGGTGTGATTCCGCGGCCGATGGTTATAGTCCGGATAAAGAGAGAGCGAGATGCGGTGAAGAATTGGATCAAAATTTGTGGTCGTCGCTGGCGTTGATAGTAGCTTAGGTGGCATTAAGTAAGTTAAGGGCGGTGTTGTAAGCATTGAAGAGTCGATTCTGTATGCGCTTACGCGTACTTTATAAATCCTTATCGATCCAAAATGCCCTGTTTTTTATGCTTTATCTAAAAACAGGAGTAATCAAATTCTGCAACAATTAGCTGTCACAACATCCAATATCCAAGCAGGCCAGCATGGTCGGCGCATTGCTTTTGTCCAAGCG
>JACMQE010000039.1 GCA_014377145.1 Glaciimonas sp.
AGGCAGTAATTGAGCAAGAATAAATTGACTTTGAAAGCCCCATTCGAGATTATTTTTTTGAATCCACCAAAATAGCCAGCAGATTAAAAAAAATCCGAGCCAATTGTTTTTTTCTCCCTTAGTTTCCTTCCAAATAACCCAGAAAAGTATGCACACCATGGACTGCAGTGCATAGTTAACAATTATTAGAAACCAACCTTGCCCCTTAAAAAAGGCTAGATCAAGCCAAAAGAACAAGCGCGCTAAAACAATGCGATGTTCATTGTGTTGTGCCCACCATGCTGACCAATCTCCGGATGTTACTTTGACGTAAAATCCCAAATAGCCATCCCACATATCCCAAAAAGGAATAGGGGAATACGCTCTTATGCCACCAATAATTGCCAGTCCAACGAAAATAATGGAAGATAGCAGAAATAGCGTGCTTATTCTTTTTTCAGTCATTATCTTAATTTATTCAAATATCCATTTTATTGAAGATAAATCGAGGTAAATGTCTGATCACCATCATAATTAAGCCCCATTTTTTTGGCGCATAAATAACAGGTACTGAAGTTTCAATACCCTTAACTATTGATTGGGCTACAGTTTTAACATCTGCGAGTTTTACCCCCTTGCTCTTGATCTCCGCGGTCATAGGTGTGTCTGTGGGGCCAGGTTTGATTAGCATGATCTTGACATTTGAACCTGCCAGTCTATGTTGCAGTCCCTGTGCATATCGCGTCACCAAACCCTTGGCAGAGCCGTAAACATAGTTTGATTTTCGCCCTCGATCTCCTGCTACAGATCCAATAATGGCTAGCTTGCCTTTGTTAGATTTTTCCATATGCCCTGCAAATGCCTCTGCAAACAAAATTGGCGATATGCCATTGAGTTGCAACACTTCCTGGTTCAACACTAAATCTTGCTGGCATTCTTTTTGATCGGGTAACGATCCATGCGCAATCAATACAATATCTGGCACACCTTCTGCGCATACGTGGTCCACCCATTCACGAATCCGAACTGGGTCCATGAATTCAGTGGTGTTGACGGTGATATTTGACTGAGAGCTTCTAACGCGTAGATCTTGAGCTACGCGTTCTGTTCGAGCCTGATCGCGTCCAAGCAAAATCAGGTTTTGTGGAGATTCGGCCACCCATAAACGAGCGCAATGCTCTGCCATGGCTGAAGTCGCACCGACGATGACAATTTTTTGAACCACTTTAATTTCCCATTAATCGACGTGACATAGCAGAGCTGATGCCAGGGTCGCGGTATTTCACAAATTCGGCGAGGTTTGGATAACCTGCCTCGAATAAATCTCTAGGCATGCACGAATCTTTGGCCGGATAAATTCGCCCCCCGGCATCTCTAACAATGTCATCTAGGCAACGCAAGAGGGCTAATGTCTTTTCACCCTTGTTTGGAAAGTCTAGTGCCAACGTGACCCCTGGCATTGGGAAACTCATCATGCCTACAGATTTACGTTCACCAAACGTTTTAAGTACCGCCAAGAATGATCCTTCACCAGAGCGTGCGATCTCTTTCAACATGGCTAATACTGCAGCCTGCCCCATTTCACGCGGTACTACGCTTTGGTACTGATAAAAACCTTTGGGGCCGTATATCCGGTTCCAATTGCGCACATTGTCCAGGGGGTGAAAGAAGGGTTCGTAGTGGACCAAGGCTTTTGCCCGCTTGCGGGCTTGCAATTGGTAATACGCCAAATTGAAAGGGCGCAGACTCAGTTTGTTCACCAGCGAAATCGGCGGCACCAGTGGTACCGATATGCCTCCAACTGCGGGTACTGGCCCATCTTGCACATCCACATGGTTACCACGCATGAATACACCGCGACCACGCCCGTTCAGGCAGTCAATCCAAGATACGGTGTGTTCCCAACTTGCCTCAGACGAGTCTGCTAACTGAAAAAATTCTGACAACGCATGAAATGGAACGTTTTCGGTTTCCAGCCAAGGGCCTTGAATGCGCCGCAGTTGCAAAGTGGCTTGAGACACAACACCTGTCAAGCCCATGCCACCCACAGTGGCTGCAAACCAGTCGGCTTGGTGGTCTGGCCCGCAATCAATTACTCCACCATCTGTCCGTAACAGGCGCAGGGTTTTGACGTGATCGCCAAATGAACCCCGCACATGGTGATTTTTGCCATGCACATCGTTGGCGATGGCACCGCCAACTGTAATGAGTTGTGTCCCTGGCGTTACTGGCAACATCCAGCCACGTGGAACAACCAGCCTTTGGATGTCACACAGCAAGACCCCGGTTTCACAGGTCACAACGCCCGAATCATCATCAAATGCAATGAACTTATCCAAGCCAAGTGTCGTCCACAAAACCCCATCTGGATTTAGGCACACATCGCCATAACTGCGCCCATTGCCAAAAGGCAATGCTTTTGCAGCTTTGCTAAGCGGCAATTTGTCAGTTTGGTTGAGCGCAACGAGGTGATGGGCATAAGTGCCCAACCGCCCCCATGAAGAAATTGGCACGGTCATATGTGAACAGTACCGAGCAACATGAAGGCTGCAAAAAACACACCTGCAGCCAAACTACCCTTGTCTTTAACGGCAAAAATCAACGGGTCATCGTGCATTTCTCCACGATGTGCACGTAGCCACAACCAGCTGACCCAAAACACCATGACGGGCACAGTGCCCCACACCCATTCTGGTTGAACATACAAGCGCTGGATTTCCGGGCTATTCAAATACAAGGCCAACACCAATACAGACATAAACCCTGAGGCAATGCCCAGCATCTGAATCAAGGGGGCATCATCAGTGAAATAACCACGCCCATGGGCTCTATGCTTGCCATTCAACAGCTGAACTTGCAACTCCGCAAAGCGCTTGATGAACGCCAATGAAAGGAACAGGAAGACGGAAAACGCCAGCAACCAAAATGACATGGCGCTACCAACTGCGGCTGCACCGGCAACAACACGCAAGGTGTAAAGAATCGCAAGTGTCATGCAATCGATCAAGACCAACTGCTTAAGCTTCACTGAGTAGATGCACGTCAACAGAAAGTACAGTAAAAGCCATTGCAAGAAACCTGCGCCAACATAGGCCCCCACTATGCAACTGCAAACGAATAGCAGCGGCCCCAATATTGCACCCTTCCAAACCGGTACAGCACCACACGCAAATGGGCGTTTGCACTTGCGAGGGTGTTGCCGGTCACTTTCCAAGTCGAGCAAATCGTTGGCGATATAGACAGACGAGGCACACAGGCTAAACGCGATAAATGCCCAGAATAATGACGTCCACGCAGCGAGATCTGCTACTCGATGGGCTGCCACCAACGGTACAAGTAAAAGGGCATTTTTCAGCCATTGATGAACACGTAGTGCTTTGGCCCAGACCGTGGACTTGGAATTGAGGCCCTCGAACACTTCTTCCACTTCAGAGGAGGCCGTTACGTCAGTAACCAACTGGCTGGACGCATTAACCACAATTGCTCTGCGCGCATGACGCCACACTTCAAGGTCTGGTGTTGAATTGCCGGCATAGTCAAACCCTTTGTCTCCAAATTTTTCAACCAATGCCTTGGCTTTGTGGCGTCCTTCTAAATTGACGGTGCCATCGCTCGCCATGACTTCATCAAAGAACCCCAAATGGGCCGCAATGGGCTCTGCTATTGAGCGATCCGATGCCGTGCACAAGATCAAGCGACGCCCTGATGCATGCTGGCCACGCAACCATTGAAGGAGATCTTGGTTGTAGGGCAAAACTGCAGGGTCAAAGGGAACTTTGCTAGCAATCCACTGCTTAAGCTCTGCTTTACCTTTTGTGATCAAAACCCAAGGTAGCTTCGCCACCGACAATGGTGATGCTTTGAGTAAACCAAAGGCTGACTCATGCAGCATGTCTGTGAGGATAAGTGTGCCGTCCAGATCGACAACTAATATGCACTGATTCAAATCTCAAGTCTTTCGTAAGTTGCGAAAATACAGATAGAGCGATAACTAGGTAGATTCCAATACTGGAACTCGATTGCCAGTGTTGTCAATATCAAAAATATTACTACCAGATAATTGAAGCGTAGTGACATGGTAACCAGCTTGTTTGGCTATTAAGCAAAAACATCTTTCCCATGCATGCGCTAAAGTCCCATCCTGTTTCCCGTTCTCAGCCTCGAATGTAATTGAGTCGGCTTCGCAATTTTTAATTGAATTTAATGCTGAAGGCACAAACCAAAACATACTCCCGCCAAAAAATGCCAGCTCAGGGGTAGGTGAATTCGTCTTGCTGCCAGTAGAGTGAAGTATTTTCGAAACTTGCGTTTTATTTGCTCCCCAGTAATCTGTATGGGTTAGAAAGTAGCGATGAGGACCGACCAGTCCGCATTGTCCGTTACGTAAAAGTGCAATAGCTCTAAGAGCTGTCAATGAGTCACCACATAGTGGCCCGATAAGTTCACGACGCCAAGCCCCACCTTTTTCACTATATTTACTTTTCTTTGAATGAAGCTTAAGTACTGCGTCGTAATTATCCAGTTTTCCAGTGCGATATAGTGAAATGAATGGACCGATATCACGTCCTTTATTATTACAAAGAACAACGCTCAAAGGTATCTTTTGTTCGTGGCATGTATCTAGTATTTTAGGTAAATCCGCTTCAAATGGCGTTGTTATGAAGAGGTCAAATGGTTCTATTATATTTATTAAGTAACTTAAAATTTCCGGTAATAAATCAAGATAGTACAAATGCAGCACTACTGCAATTTTTCTATTTTTGGAAAATGGATATGTGGCATCAACAATTTGTCGTGTGACTCCCATGGAGTCTTGTTGTCCATTAAATTCAGTAAGACCTGATGCGCTTGATTTATAGTAATTTTGTGATGCATCTATCGCTTCTCTGACGGTTGTAAGTAGTTTTTTACTACACGTCTTCCATATTTCATCTAAATTCAAATTATGCGGATTCGTACGAAGAACCTCTGATTTGACAAAGCCAAATTCAGTTGCAATAGACTTGGCATCAAAGTGTGTCCAATTAACATCTTTGTATGTTTTCCATGGCCTCAGGGTTAACCAGTTGGTTATTCTTTTTGAATCCCTTAAAGATCGAATATATGCTATGGTCCCCGTTATTTTTTTTATAAAGGAGGGTTTGTAAACACATCGAGTAAGTATGGCTAGGATGAGAAAATGTTTACTTAGGCCTATTTCGAAATTTAGAACTACTTCTAATTTTGTATTGACGGGTTGAATAGTTTTTGAGTATTCGAGTAACCATTGCTTAGAAAAATTTCTAAAATTAAAATACAAAAGATAGGACTGAATATGCCAACCGAATTGCGATGAGCTAGTTACACCTAATACGGCTTCTTTGGCGGCGGTGTTAGATATAGATTGCAGTAGATTAATAAATTTTATTTCATCTAGGAGTAATACGCTTGAGTTTATTAAAAATAAACCAGATATATCCCGCTCTTGCAAGGCGAATATTATTCCAACGCGATAGCTGTAAAAATCGTATCCAATATTAGGACGTTTAATTACGGTGGTACTTTTTATGTCCACTGGTAGTAGGGGTGTTTCTGCACAAGTGCTGACTACAAAAATTTTGTCTGCAACTTTTTCAATACTTTTTAAAAGTTCTATGAAATTTGAGCTCCAATTATTACTGGGATCAAAATGTGCAACAACTGCAATTTTCATATGTATATCTAGCCTAAGAAGCGAAATGATCTGTATATGGATTTACCAATCCAGTGCGCAACTGGATAGCATCGCAATCTAAATGCTATTTTTTGAACAAGGTTAGATGGGGCTTTTGTGTCTATCAGTGAGCCCATAACACTTGAAAGAACAACATCATCAATCGGTTTATCAAATTCCCTTAGTATTACTGACTTGGCGGCAATTGTCAGAAGGTCGTGACGAGCAGAATTTATATTATCTTTTTCTCGAGAGTACCATAATGATTTTTTGACTCCCTCAAGATATTGAAGTCCCCATTTTTGATCTGGCTCCAAATGACAACCTTCGCCCCATTCATTCCATGCATTTATGAATATAAATGGGTCGGATTTTTCTCTGAATGTATTTCTAGTATATGTTCTTAAATAACTAAGCCAGCTGGAGAATAATTCGGGATTGCTGCCATATATGATTGTCGGGGTATTTTGGCGACGTGCAGTATTGTCCCAAGATGGCAAAATGGCTCTGTATAGTGTGAAGTCCGGTTTAAGGCGATTGGCACTTTGAGCCATGACTTTTGCATAATCAACTATCCCTCCCGAAAAATCGTTATTTATAAATTTTGGAAGTCGATCGGGCACACATTGCGGGCCATTAAATTTATGTGGCGGAAACTCTACTAGAGCATCTGCTCCAACCTCATCTGGTCGATTGATATCATAAAAATCTACTGCTACTATATGAACTCCTAGAAAACCTGCCGTAATAGCTGCATTGCGCCATATATCAAAAACTTTTTCGGAGTTCGGAATATCTTTTGCACGATAAACAATCAGCATAGGTTTCCCATCTACACGAATGTAACGTGGATCTTTAAAATACTTCAATAAAGACTCAATAAAGTCTAAAGGGTCTTTTTCTAAGTATTTCTGTTCCATTAACACGCTTCTAGAGTCACCATCCCATGTGCGAGTCCAATTCTCATTGGCCCAGCATAGGCAGTAATCCATGTCAATATTGGATTCAAAAAAATTGTCTATCGGATTTTCTAAAATTCGACGCCCACTGAACCAGTAATAATAGAAGCAAAAGGCGCCGATACCATAGATTTTTGCTAAATCCGCCTGCTCTCGCATTACTTCAACATTAGATAAGTCGTAAAAACCCAATTCTCGAGGAAGGTGTGGTTGATAGTGTCCTTCGTAATTCGGTTTTGCTTTTACTACATTTGTCCATTCAGTGAATCCTGGTCCCCACCATTCCGAGTTTTCGGCTATCCGATGATACTGTGGTAAATAAAAAGCTATGAGTTTTGATTTGTCTTCAATGCTTGGGGTGGCTGTTATTTTAGGGTTTTTCCCTGATAAGACATCAAATGAAAAATCATTGGCATCTTCAATTTTTGAGATGGTCGTGCTATCCGAGTTCGTTGAATTGATACATATTACTGCAATGTTGTTATGTGATTGTGATAATAATTTTTTTTGAAATTTAAGGATGGTAGTGCCAATCCAACGCATAGGTCTGGTTATGCGCCAACTACTTGAGTCTCTAATTTCGGTATTTTCATTGCGTAATAACTGCGATGATGCCTGCTCTTCGATTAATGACGTGCTCAATAATTGCGCTGCTGCCTGCTCTTCGATTAATGACGTGCGCAATAATTGTGATGATGCCTGCTCTTCGATTAATGACGTGCGTAATAATTGTGATGATGCCTGCTCTTCGATTAATGACGTGCGCAATAATTGCGCTGCAGCCTGTTCTTCGCGTAAAGCTTTAAGCTGGGCGACATGTTGCCTTGTATCGGGACTCAGTTCGTGAGAGGTTTGCGATATCACTCGTCCATATGAGTACGCGCCGGTAGCTTCATTTTCGCTGTCTAAGATACGTTCAACATAATTTCCGCTATAACATTCATCTTTTATGAATACCGCGACGAAATCATTCCACATTCCTTCACTGTCTAAAGTGCCTAATTTTGGTGCAATAAATGACTCAAGCAATAGTGGTTTTTCACCAAATTTCTTTGCCCAGTTCACTAAAGAATGACCTGCGTCTGGGTAAAAGCGCCAGCCATCGATTGGATAACGATGAATCATTCCATTGCTTGGAGCATTAACGTAGATCAAACCATTTGGTTTTATTACTCGCAAGCATTCTTGAAAAAGTAACCAAAAAAACTCTGAATGCTCAAAAACCGAGCTGCAAACTACAGCATCAATTGTTCCTGTTTTAAATGGTAAATTGTAAGGATCGGTGATAACAATATCAACTCCTTTGCCTTCTGCAAAGTCAACTCCGACATAATTCGCATTAACAGGAGAATATTGTTTAAGAGAACCATTGACATCCTGGGCTCCTACATCAACGATTAAAAGTTGTTCAGTAAATCTATTTTTGAAATATTTTTCAAAAAATAACTTGCCATATTTCAGCGCTGATTGATGCATATTATTTTATTATATTTTCTTAAGTTCTAAGTTAGACATAGGAATGCCTAAAAGTCCGGATGTTATGCTGGTTGCCTCTGAGCGAAACATAAGGGCATCATGTATCCAATGGTGTTGAACATGTTCGTGCTGTGTTCCATCGGCAATAGCTGCAGATACCGAGTAATCTCCTGCCGCCAATCTTGGCATTTGAAACTTAAAGTCTGCAACTATTTCTTCGTCAGCAACTGTTGCTAGGGGGCAATCCATGTAAGTGAGATATGTATTGTCACCAAATAAAGTCTGACCCAGGCGGTCTTTTATGTGAAATCCAATAATGGGGGAGGTAAGATCTTTTTTAATGAATGCGCGTATTCTTATTGTTACTTCCTCGCCACCAATAATCCAAGAAAGTGTATTATTATGGTTGTCAATAAAAGATACATCTTGTATTTCCGCCTCTCGCTTTCCAAAAGATATTGATTCTGGCATGAACTCAAATACACGAATATCATTTCGTAGGTTGGAATTATTCAGGAAATCTTGTCGTGGATCTCGTTTTTGGATTTTTTGTAATACTTGTTTGGGTTTAGTATTTTGTTTTACATGTTTTCCTTGATTGCTTTCGAAAAAAGCTTCCAAATACCGTTCGCTTACTTCTTTTGGGTTCCCACTCTCTATGATTTCGCCTTTGTCTATCCAAATCGCATGGTTGCAAAGGCTACGTACAGAGGTTGTATCGTGACTAACAAACAAGACGGTGCCACTCTTCATAAAAGAACGTAGAAAGCGCATACATTTTTGAGTAAAAAATGCATCTCCAACGGCTAGTGCTTCGTCAATAACTAACACGTCAGCATCTACGTGTGCAATAACAGCAAACGCCAACCGTACATACATGCCGGAGGAGTAAGTCTTAACGGGCTGGTTAATGTGGTCACCAATGTCTGCAAACTCAGCAATCGCATCAAAGCGTTGATCGACTTCTGCTTTACCGAGGCCATAGAGTGACGCCGCCATGTAGACGTTTTCTACCCCTGTGAATTCCGGGTTGAAGCCTGCGCCCAACTCCAGCAGTGCCGCTACACGGCCATGAACTTTAATTTCACCGGCAGTGGGATTTAAAGTTCCGCAAATCATTTGCAGCAAGGTTGATTTGCCCGAACCATTACGGCCAATGATGCCGACTGTCTCGCCTTTTTTGACCTTAAACGTCACGTTGTTTAAGGCCCAAAATTCTTTGTAGTACTGTTTACGACCGCGCACCAGCATTTGCTTTAGCCGGTCGCTGGGCTTTTCATATATCTGGTAGCACTTGCCCAGGCCGTTGACCTCAATTGCATATTCAGAGGACATCGGCGAATCCTTTACGTGTCTTTTGAAACCAAGCGAATCCCAGGGCTGCGCAGGCTATGGAACCTGCTGTGTAGAGTGTCAGTATGGTTAGATTGGGTATTTGCCCCCAATAAAGGAGATTGCGTGCCATCTCTACAGGCGGTGTAAGTGGGTTCAAAAACATAAGTGCTTGGTACTCCTGCGGCAAGGACGATGCGGGGAAAAAAATTGGCGTCAAGAACATCAGCACCGTGATTACCAGATTAATGATCTGACTGACATCCCTAAGGTATACACCCAAGGAGGAAAGAACCCAGCTCAGACCCATGACAAACAACACCAGCGGTAATACCACCAACGGAAGTAGCAGCACTTGCCAATGTGGAATGCCAAACAGCGCCAGATATGCCAGCAGCCAGACGCCAATACTTATCGCAAAATTGAACAAGGCACTACCCATGCGGACCCAGGGCAAAACCTCTAGGGGAAAGATGACTTTCTTAACGTAATTCACATTGCCCAAAATCAGGCCGGGCGCGCCGCCAATACATTCAGCAAACAGATTGAAGACCATGAGGCCTGCAAACAAGACTAAGGCGAATTCGGTTTTAGAGTCGCTACCGCCAGCGCCCCAACGCGCTTTGAAGACGACGCTGAACACAAACGTGTAAACCGCCAGCATGAAAATAGGCGTAACCAGTGACCAAAAGATACCCAGTACAGAACCTTTGTAGCGGCCTAGTACTTCGCGCTGTATAAGGTTGCGTATGAGCTGTCGATTCCGCCAGAGACTAGCAACCATTTCGCGAGGCGACGCAGAAAAGTTTTGCATCAGACAAATACCTCGGCATCCGCAAGTTGGCTACCTGCTGCGTCCTTAGCCGAGAGTTTTGGTGCGACTGCCATGGCAGGCCATCGAATTGCCAGCGTTGGGCTATTCCATGCGATGCAACGCTCAAACTCGGGTGCGTAACAGTTGGTTGTCTTGTACAAAAACTCGGCAGTTTCAGTCAACACCATAAACCCATGGGCAAAACCTTCTGGCACCCACAGCTGACGCTTATTGTCTGCTGACAATATTTCACCCACCCATTGGCCAAAGGTGGGGGAAGATTTGCGGATATCTACCGCCACATCAAATACCTCGCCCTGTACTACGCGTACTAGTTTGCCTTGGGGTTGTTGAATTTGGTAGTGCAGGCCGCGTAGTACGCCTTTGGTTGAGCAAGAGTGGTTATCTTGCACAAAGGTGACTTGCATGCCAATTGCGATTTCAAATTGGGTCTGGTTAAAACTTTCGAAGAAAAAACCACGCTCATCACCGAATACTTTAGGCTCCAGTAATACGACATCGGGGATGGCAAGTGGGGTTACTTTCATGTGGATTTATCTTTGAGTCTGTGCGGCTGTTTTTGCCGCTAGGGTGATGGAGGGCGGGTTGGTTGGTCGGCGCAATACGCTTTTGTGCGTTGCTGAATTGTGAGTGACCGACAACCGATATATGCGCAGTATGGGAAGGTGCGATTCGCAATAACTTGAGGAGTGTTCTGCGTACCTGTCCGGTGTTATTGGTTTCGTAATTCCGTGACGGCTTTCCGTTGCAGGGAGCATCATTGCGGTGGAAAGTTGTGGCTGTAAAACTGAATTTACAAGTAAAAACAGCCCCGTTGGGACTGTTTCAATTTGGCGGAAGCGGTGAGATTCGAACTCACGGATAGTTTCCCATCGCCGGTTTTCAAGACCGGTGCAATCGACCACTCTG
>JACMQE010000040.1 GCA_014377145.1 Glaciimonas sp.
CGTTTCTGCCAGCGCCATCTACGGCCAACTCAAGCCGGCATCCGGCAGTTGCGTGAAACTGCTGTACTGGAGTGCTCTGTTGCATGAAGTTGGCATTGCCATTTCTCAAAGCGGATATCACAAGCATGCAGCGTACATGATTGAGCATGGCGACTTGCCCGGATTTACGACACGTGAGCAGCGCACGATGAGTGCACTGATCCTTGGTCAAAAGGGAAATTTGCGCAAACTTAATGATGCGTTATCAGATCCTGATTTCGCCAAGGCAGTACTGGCCATGCGACTCGCCGTATTGCTGATGCATGCGCGTATCGATATCGATTTGGGTCAGCTTCGACCGCGCATGAAGGGCAAGATCGAGATTGAAATCCGGCGCGAGTTGGTGGTTCTCCATCCGACGCTGGCTTACTGGATGGACAAGGAGCGTGAGTGCTGGCTTGAAGTCGGAGTTGACTTTTCAGTTCGTTATATCGGCTAGCCTTGCTGTTGCCTGAAAAAAATAAACAGTTTATATTGTTTATACGATTACTTACATTGAGGACAAAATGACTCCCGTCTTGCCATCAAAAACCACTTCAAAGAAACCGGCTACGGCTGCTGTTGCCAAGCCCGTTGCTGCCAAGCCCACCGTTGCAGCCAAGCCGGTAATTAAAAAGCCGGTTCGTGCAAAGCCTGTTGTGGCCCAAAAGACTGCGTCGGCCGTGCGCTCTAGGCCTGCAGTGAAATCGAAAGTAAGTACGTCGATTGCTTTCCCAAAAAGCATTCCGGAAGCGGCTGATATTTCTATTGCTAAGGAAAAGGTAAAAAAAGCGAAGCTGGTGCGCGATAGTTTCACTATGCCGGAGGTTGAATACGCGGTTTTAGGTGACGTCAAAAAGAATTGTTTGAAAGCTGGCTTCGAAGTCAAAAAAAGCGAGCTTTTGCGTATTGGCGTTGCGTTGATACGAGACCTTGATCTGGCTGCATTGAAATTGGCTGCGGCGACACTGTCTCCTTTGAAGCCTGGACGTCCGCGCAAAGAGAAGTAGCAAACAATGCATCCGGGTTGTTGTCATGTCATCGAACGGACATCCTGCTGTCATTTTGTCGAAGTAATCCGCAGTTACGCTTTGGTCGTGTCAATGACAAGGGTAAAAAATGCGATTTCTTACGACTATGGCGACTGGCGCTGCGCCGGATGCTGCAACCTTGTGCTTGAGCCTCGCAAGTACCGATGAGGAGGTCTTCGAAGTGCAGCGTTTGCGCTACAAGGTCTTTATCGAAAGTATGGGGCTGTCAGCGCTTGAAAACCGTGACGGGCTGGACCGCGACGAGTTCGATGCCTGCTGCGATCACTTGATCGTGCGCGATACACGTTCGCTGAAAGTCGTCGGTACGTATCGGGTAATGAGTCCTCAGGCTGCGCGCAAAATGGGCCAGTATTATTCCGAAAATGAGTTCGACCTGAGTCGTCTGGATAACCTTCGGTCACGTACCGCTGAGGCCGGGCGGGCTTGCATTCACCCGGATTACCGCAGCGGTGGCGTCATCATGCTGTTATGGGCAGGGCTCGCCGCATTCATGAAAAAAGAGCAGTGCGAGTATCTGATCGGGTGTGCAAGCATCAGCCTCGCTGATGGCGGACACAATGCGGCAGCCTTGTACCGCGGACTGGCCGAGAACAATATCGCGCCACTGGACTATCGCGTAACACCTCATTTGCCATTTCCTATCGATGGCCGTGAGTCTTGCCTCAAGCCACAAACGCCCCCATTGTTAAAGGGCTATTTGCGCAGCGGTGCGTGGGTTTGCGGCGAGCCTGCTTGGGATCCCGATTTTCACAGTGCAGATTTGTTTATGTTGCTGCCGCTTGCTCAACTTGATAGTCGTTATGCGCGGCACTATCTCGGCAATCCAAGATCCGAGTGATGATGCGCAGTTTGTTGATGACGGTGATGCACCCATCTGAAGATGCAATAAGCTGCGGGTTTCGATTTCGATGCATTGCGATGTCTCGGTAATCAAAGCGCTGCCGTCCATAGAAGCCGATCTCATTGCCCCGTGATCCCGTTGGCACATCGTTTCAGATAATGATGCTGTTACATGCTAAGATCGGCCGCTCGAGTATGGTGATTTTCGTGGGTACGTAAGGCGCAACTTCATTAAATGAAAAAAGAGAGCCGGTTATGACGCAGCGAACTTGGATCACCGCGCACAATTGTTATTAACCGGGTCTTTTTTGCTGGTGCTCCACCGAAAAAGCGCGACTAGATCGCGTTTTTTTTCGCCCCGGTTTTTTTGTTTCGTTTGGTATTCAATTCAATTCAATTTGGCATCGGCCTATGTGTCATGTCATGGAGCTAAAAATGGTTTCAGTTCGTCTTCCCGATGGTTCGCAACGGCAATTTGACCAGGCCGTAACCGTCGCTCAAGTTGCTGCCAGTATCGGTGCAGGGCTCGCGAAAGCGGCACTTGCAGGCAAAGTTGATGGCAAAGTCGTTGACACGTCGTTCTTGATTGAACACGACGTTGATCTGGCAATCATTACTGACAAGGATGCTGACGGCGTAGATGTGATTCGCCACTCCACCGCGCATCTATTGGCCTACGCGGTCAAAGAATTGTTTCCCGATGCTCAGGTAACCATTGGGCCGACAATCGAAAATGGCTTTTATTACGACTTTTCCTACAAGCGTCCGTTCACCCCGGACGATCTTGTTACCATTGAAAAGAAAATGCTGGAACTGGCCAAGCGGGACGAACCCGTTACGCGTCAGGTGATGTCCCGGGATGATGCGATTGCCTATTTTTTAGCGATCGGTGAAGCCTATAAGGCTGAGTTGATAGGGGCAATCCCGGCCGACCAGGAAGTGTCGCTCTACACAGAGGGGAATTTTACAGACTTGTGCCGCGGTCCGCATGTACCTTCTACAGGCAAGCTGAAGGTGTTCAAGCTGATGAAGTTGGCGGGTGCTTACTGGCGCGGTGATTCAAAAAATGAAATGCTGCAGCGAATTTATGGCACTGCCTGGGCGCGCAAGGAAGATCAGGAAGCTTATTTGCATATGCTGGAAGAGGCCGATAAGCGAGATCATCGCAAACTAGGCCGGTTGCTGGATCTGTTCCATTTTCAGGAAGAGGCGCCGGGCATGATTTTCTGGCATCCAAAAGGTTGGTCGGTTTGGCAACAAGTTGAGCAATATATGCGGCGTGTATATCAGGACAACGGATACCAGGAGGTCAAAGCGCCGCAGATTCTCGACATCAGTTTGTGGGAAAAATCAGGGCACTGGGAAAACTACAAAGAAAACATGTTTACGACCGAGTCGGAAAAGCGGTCGTATGCGCTCAAGCCGATGAACTGTCCAGGTCACGTACAGATCTTCCGATCAGACATGCGTTCGTACCGCGATTTACCATTGCGCTATGGCGAGTTCGGCCAATGTCATCGTAATGAGCCATCCGGTTCTTTGCATGGAATTATGCGTGTGCGTGGATTTACCCAGGATGACGGTCATATCTTTTGCACCGAAGATCAAATTCTTGAAGAGTGCGTGGCTTACACTGCGCTGCTGCACAAGGTGTATGCGGATTTTGGGTTTGCCAATATCACCTACAAGGTGGCAACTCGTCCAGAAAAACGTGTTGGATCAGAAGAGGCATGGGATAAAGCTGAAAACGCGTTGATTACATCGCTGGAACGTTCTGGCTGTGAGTTCGAGATATCGCCTGGCGAAGGTGCTTTCTATGGTCCGAAAATCGAATACACACTGACAGATGCGATTGGGCGTGCTTGGCAATGTGGCACGATGCAAGTAGATTTTTCGATGCCGATCCGATTGGGTGCGGAGTATGTTGCCGAAGACAACAGCCGCAAGGTGCCCGTGATGCTGCATCGCGCGATACTGGGTTCTTTCGAGCGCTTCATCGGCATGCTATTGGAAAATTACTCAGGTGCGCTGCCAATGTGGCTGGCTCCAGTGCAAGTGGTTGTATTGAATATCTCAGAGGGGCAGTCTGACTATGCGCGCAGCGTAACCCAATCCCTGAAAAAACAAGGATTTAGGGTGGAGTCTGATTTGCGCAATGAGAAAATAACCTTTAAAATACGGGAGCATTCTGTGCAGAAGGTTCCATATATCATCGTTGTTGGTGACAAAGAACGGGATGCATCAACAGTGGCCGTGCGTGCGCGAGGTAATGCGGACCTGGGAACGATGTCAGTTAGTAATTTGATTGCTCGCCTCCTTGCCGATGTAGCCGAAAAATCCTAACCAAGGCTATTTACTGCGCTACAACACCGCCGTTTCAATTGATTTTTAAAGGAAATTACAATAGCTACTGACAAGTCACATCGCATCAACGGCGAGATTACTGCACCCGAGCTGCGTTTGAGCGGCGTAGAAAACGAAGCGCTTGGTATCGTTACACTAGCCGAGGCCTTCCGCATGGCGGAAGAAGCAAACGTGGACCTAGTTGAGATTGCGCCAACCGCGCAACCTCCGGTTGCACGCCTGATGGATTATGGCAAGTTCAAGTATCAGGAACAAAAAAGAGCTCACGAAGCCAAGCTGAGACAGAAAATCATTTTGGTGAAAGAAGTGAAGTTTCGTCCTGGCACTGACGATGGCGACTATGGCATCAAGCTACGTAATCTGATCAAGTTCCTTGATGAGGGCGATAAGACCAAAATCACGTTGCGATTCCGTGGTCGTGAGATGGCGCATCAGGATATCGGCGTGAGGATGCTTGAGCGTCTCAAGCTCGACCTTGAGCCATATGGTCAGGTGGAGCAGTGGCCTAAAATGGAAGGGCGTCAAATGATCATGGTCTTGGCACCCAAGAAAAAGAAGTAGAATTCGCTGGGTCCTGCATTTTGTAGGGGCTGGTAGTAGCGGTGGACTCGATTCCACCGCATAACAAGTGAGAG
>JACMQE010000041.1 GCA_014377145.1 Glaciimonas sp.
AGCTCCTTTTTTATCATTTGCAGACCGATATCCCGGCTCTGCGAGTGATAATGTGATTACATCAAACAGGGCTAACTCCGTATCAGTTTACTGTAGCTACTCTGGTTACTGTAGCGTGACAGGCTGGCTCATTAATGCGTCGAATTACCAAGAAAAGCGTCGATATCTTCGATGCTTGGTTCTGAGGCAATGAGTTCTTCCATACCTTGTTGAAAAAACTCTGCAGGTGTACCAGCAATGAAAATCTCCCGTTTAAATGATTTATCAATAATTTCATAGCCGCCAAACCATAATGTTTCCCGTTGCTCATCGGCCCCAAATTCAACGATGCTGTATTAGTCACTGTTGTAGATCAGGTTCATATGCGCGCCCTGTAAAGTTAGACAGAAGGTGATGATCGATAAGTAGTTTTCAAGCCAGCTGGCATAAATGTTCTGATTCGCTCCTTTTTGCTAGCCTAAAGGTCATTTAAGGTGGGTAGATCAAACCGTTTGATTTATGTATTACCCCTTTTAGTGTACTTTTGTCACGCAATTAACATCAAACGCTAACGTCAATTGCAACCAGATATGACAAGAAAACCATTTATTTTTCGCGCAGCGCGCGGTGGTACTGAATGGCTTCTGCTACATTCTCGCTGGCAGCCAGATCAGCAATTGTGCTGACTAGTTTAGATGCACCATGGCAGTTTGCAATAATTTTTCTCCCTCCGCATCGGTCTCTTGCAATGGGTATCGATATCGGACGTTGATAGCGCGTTATTGCCTTTTCCTTGCCGGACCAGCTGAATCGCGTACGCTTGTCTGACACGTTCAGCAATCGCACAGGATGGTTCGCCGTCGGCTTGCTTTTTTAATTCGTCATGCCGTACTGATCTGACCTGAATCTGTGTATGTCGATCCGGTCTAACAACGGGCCCGAAATTTTGTCCTGATAGCGCCCAATATTTTCGGTCGTGCAACGGCACTTAATGGATACGTGGCCCAGATAACCGCAAGGACAGGGATTCATTGCCGCGATTAATTGAAAACATGCCGGGAAATCTGCCTGACGTGCGGCGCGTGAAATGGTAATGTGACCGGATTCCAGCGGTTCACGTAGCGCCTCCAATACACGTCGGTCAAATTCTGGAAGTTCGTCCAAAAATAAGGCACCGCGATGTGCCAGTAAAATTTCTCCGGGACGCGGCGTGCTGCCGCGACCGACCAACGCTACGCCGTAGGCGGTGTGATGCGATGCGCGAGAAGGTCGTACCTTCCAGCTGCTGCTAGAAAAACTACTGGTTAGTGATTGCAATGCTGCCGACTCCAATGCTTCCTGATCCGTCATCGGTGGAAAAATCCCTGGGAAACGCGTCGCTAGCATAGATTTTCCTGTCCCCGGAGGGTTGATCAACAGGGTAATATGACCGGCCACCAGCGGCAACTTCAATTGCGCGCTTGGCCTCTAATTGTCCTTTTACGTCCCTGAAATCAAGATAGTAAGGTGGTTGTACCTGCGGGGTTGCGATATGACGGATGAGTCTTTGATCGGAGTCTTTAGCAGAAGAATGCGCGAAAACGTGGAGTAAAGAATCGACAGGGAAAATCGGAGGGTCTGTGACCAACACGGCTTCATCAGCGTTTTGGCGCGGCAAAATAAATGCGCGTTGCTTTTTCTGAGGATGATCGAGGTCGCTATCCGTAACATCAGAGAGAGTGGTCATCGCAAAGGTCATTGCCAATGCGCCACGAATCGGGTGCAGTTCGCCAGAAAGTGAAAGTTCTCCAGCGAATTCGTAATGATCAAGTTGATTCAATGGAATTTGGTCTGAGGTTGCCAGAATACCAAGTGCAATCGGAAAATCGAAACGTCCTGATTCTTTAGGTAATTCGGCGGGTGCCAAATTAACTTTAATTCTGAGTGAGGGAAACTCAGAATGGGCATTTTGAAGCGCAGCGTGGACCTGGTCTTTCGATTCCTTGACCTCGGTTTTTGGTAATCCGACAATTGTAAAAGAAGGCAATCCGTTAGCAAGGTGAACTTCAACCGTCACTTCCGGTGCTTGCATGCCTTCCCAGCGTCCGGCTTTTCAAAACAGTCAATGTCATGGGTGCTGCCGGTGGGCAGTTTTCATGGACGTTTCAATTGTGCTTCTAGCTCTGTAATGCGCGTCTCCAGCAATTCGAGTTTTTCACGCGTGGTTGCTAGTACCTGGGTCTGCACATCAAACTCTTCACAGGTCACGAGATCGAGTTTAGCGAACCCACTACTCATCATTGCCTTAACGTTTCTTTCGATGTCTTTAGCAGGTGAATTTTTGATCGCCTGATTAATTCTAGTCTGTATATCTTCAAAGAAATTGGGCTTGCTCATGTTGATGCTCCTCTGGATGCTGAAAAAATGTAAGAAGAAAAATGATACCCCATGCAAGTGCGGTGCGGAACAGAAATGGCCTGTAACTTAAGGTAATCTCCTAGTAATTACTAGCCACTCAGTCGATTTTTAGTTCTTTTCGTCCGCTGAATCGAATATCGCAGTCCTACACAACAGACCTGCATGAATATGACTCAGTGATTGTCGTTGCCGATCATTGTTATCAAAATTGCCCAGGCTCAGCCACATTTCAAATGCAGCACGTTGCAGGGGCCATTCGCGATCCAAGATAGAAAACCAGGCATTGTCACGGTTTTGACCTTTGTTGATGCGATGCTGACGGAATATGCCTTCCAGCATGAAGCCAAAACGACGCGCGGCTTGTTGTGATCGCACTTCCATTCGAGACGTCGATATCCAAGATCGTCGAAGGCGTGCCGCGCCATCAGATGAATCGCCTCTATTGCCTTACGGGTTTGCTGGATAGCGGCGCTAAACCAAATATGCCCAATTTCCATCACATCATGTTCTGGCGTGATGGCGCAGTAACCGAGAACACCTTGCGCGACGCCGGTTTGCTGATCGATCACATTAAAAAATAAAGATTCGGTCGATTTTTCGCAAGCGCTTAACCAGGCTGTAAACTTCGCTTGATTCGTAAAAGGTCTAACCACCAGATAATCCCATTGGTGCACGTCGGCTTGCGCCAGTCGCACTAAGATATAAACCATCACCTGATGTTTGGTATCCAGCGGCATCAGGCGCGCGCTGCGGCCTTCTATTACATCGCGCTGGGGTAAGCGTGCTGTGGCTGCCAACTTGGGTAGTAATCCCTCTTTTTTTCCATATATTGTCGTGGCATATCGGTCCTGGGTCGCGAGTAGTATGGGCAAATAACTCTAAGAATAAAGCTAATATAGCTGTTTCCGCTATTGCACAAAGCTGAAATACTCTGTGGTCCGATCAAAAAGCGGCATCGCTGCGTCATTATTTTTTACATTCGTACTGTTCACGAATGGATAACCCCTCGCTTTTGTTCGATCAATCAGCTTCGAATACCTAGATCGCGGCGATGATGCGTCGCATTTAGTGGGCAGAAAGTAAGTGCCGAAGATAGCAGATATATAACAGTTCGGAAACTTTGGTTAAATATTCGAAAGATAATATATCCGCACCAAAATAATACAAAATCTCTTTTAAGCAATGATATATTGCAAAAAACTATAGATGCTGATGGAGCGTTCCCAAGTTGAAAGGGTTAAAACAATAAAATGATCATAAGATAAGCTTTAAAACATTTTCAAATTAGCCGGCATGACTCTTGCTTATAAAGAGTGAACTTTAGTTACTAGGACTTACAAAAATTGTCCCAAAAACGTGCTTACTAAATCTGTCCGACGAAGACAGTACGCTCAGTAAGGTAAGGCTAGGTGCACAACGCTGCCGAGGAGATTTTTCGTAAGCCTTTTTGCTGCCTCTTCATATTTTTGATGTTAAATAGCCACCAGGGATAAAATAATGAAAAATCTGACGTATAAATTACTTGCCACAGTGGTAGCAGCAACATTGGCTATCGGTCTTGTTCATGCAGAAGATACTCCGGCTGTACCTACACTTGTTGCAGTTGTTGCAGTTGTTGCAGAACCAGTGCCTGATAACCAGATCGCTTATAAAATTGGCGCGGTGAATGACTACCGTTTCCGTGGTGTCTCGCAAACACGCTTTGATCCGGCTGTGCAAGGTGGCATAGATTACACTAATAATCCAATTAGACTTTATGCTGGAACCTGAATATCAAATATCAAGTGGATCAAGGATTTGGTAAATGTGGGGGGCATGAACGGTAAAGGCAATATCGAGTGGGATTGTATGCAGGTAAGTGCGGTGATTTTCCTGGCAGCTTTACCTATGATGTTGGTGGCTTGTATTACTACTATCCAAGCAATAATTTAAATCTTGTTTTAAAAATGTGAATACCTTCGAACTGTACGCGCAGCTCAGTTACGGTCCAGGCTACTTCAAGTACTCGCACGCGTTGACCAATACTTTCGGCGCGCTAAATAGCAAAACAGTGCATATTACGATCTTGGTGCTAATTTCGATGTCGGTTCTGGCGTCACTCTGGGTCTGCATTTTGGTCCTCAAATAATCTAGAACACGCACTTTCTCAGCTATAACGAATGGAAAATGGGTGTTAGCAAAACCTTTGACATTTTGTACGGCGTTACTTTAGGTGCTGCTTTTGTTGGTACGGATGCCAAGAGCGGTGCGTATGCCACCCCTGATGACAAAAATCTCGGTAAAAATGGCGTGGTCTTTTCTCTAGCAAAAACTTTCTACTTGAGGTCAATACGAAACTGATCAATGTGATTATCAAACCATTTAAATTGGATGAAGTTCGCGAGGCTTTATCAGCTATCGGTGTACAAGGCATCACTGTCACTGAAGTCAAAGGTTTTGGTTGCCATAAGAGGCACACCGAGTTGTGCCGTGGTGCTGAGTATGTCGTCGATTTTTTGCCTAAAACAAGAATTGAAGCAGCGGTGGATGACACCATACTCGAACGTGCAATAGAAGCGATCGAAACGGCGGCACGTAATGGCAAAATCGGGGACGGTAAGATTTTCGTTCTTGATTTGCAAGAGGTTATTCGTATTCGTACCGCTGAGACCGGCAAAGATGCAATCTAAGGGGACATTTAAAATGAATATAAAGAGAGTAATCGCCACGTTTCTAGCATTTTACAAACTCATACTTGTAGCCGGCTTCATGTTGCCAGCCTCTGCCGCTGATGATGTTTCTGCATCGACTGCTGCTACCAGTATGACAAGCACTATTACGCCCGATGGCTGCCCCTGCTATACCTAACAAGGGCGACACAGCGTGGCTATTGGTATGTACCACTTTTGTGATTTTGATGACATTACCAGGTCTGGGCCTATTCTACAGCGGTTTAGTCCGCATTAAGAACAGGCTGTCGGTGCTAATGCAATGTTTCACTATTTTCTCGCTGGTGATTTTGCTTTGGCTTATCTACGATTACAGCATCGCGTTCACAGAAGGGAACGATTTCTTTGGTGGCTTTAGCCGCTTGTTCCTGCACGGTATGACAACTGACTCATTGGTGGCAACGTTCAGCAAAGGTGTGGTATTGCCAGAGTTCGCCTTCGTAGTCTTCCAGGGGACATTCGCAGCCATTACCTGCGCACTGGTCATCGGCGCATTTTCCGAACGTACCAAGTTCTCTGCAATTCTGGTTTTTACATTGCTGTGGTTCACTTTCTCTTACTTGCCTATCGCCCA
>JACMQE010000042.1 GCA_014377145.1 Glaciimonas sp.
ATGCCTAAGCGTACCGATATAAAAAGTATTCTGATTATTGGCGCTGGTCCGATCATTATTGGTCAGGCCTGTGAGTTCGATTACTCAGGCGCTCAAGCCTGTAAGGCACTACGTGAAGAGGGGTATAAAGTCATTTTGGTGAATAGTAATCCTGCCACCATTATGACCGATCCTGAAATGGCTGATGTAACTTACATTGAGCCAATCACGTGGCAAGTGGTAGAACGCATCATTGCTAAGGAAAAACCTGATGCAATTTTGCCGACTATGGGCGGTCAGACTGCGCTGAATTGTGCACTCGATTTATATCATCATGGCATCCTTACCAAGTACAACGTTAAATTAATCGGTGCTTCTCCAGAAGCAATTGACAAGGCGGAAGATCGCTCCAAATTTAAAGCGGCAATGACCAAAATTGGACTTGCCTCAGCCCGATCTGGTGTTGCGTATAATATGGATGAAGCTTGGATTGTCCAGAAAGAACTCGGCTTTCCAAGTATTATTCGTCCTTCGTTCACGATGGGTGGCACTGGGGGTGGAATTGCTTATAACGCGGAAGAATTTGAGATGATTTGCAAACGTGGTCTGGAAGCATCGCCAACCAAAGAATTATTGATCGAAGAATCACTGATCGGTTGGAAAGAGTATGAGATGGAAGTTGTGCGCGACAAGGCGGATAACTGCATCATCGTTTGCTCTATTGAAAACCTTGATCCGATGGGTGTGCACACGGGCGACTCCATCACTGTCGCACCAGCACAGACGCTGACGGACAAAGAATATCAAATCATGCGTAATGCTTCCCTCGCGGTTTTACGTGAGATCGGGGTTGATACCGGTGGTTCAAACGTGCAGTTTTCAGTCAATCCAGCTGACGGGCGGATGATTGTCATCGAAATGAATCCACGCGTTTCGCGTTCCTCTGCATTGGCATCTAAAGCAACTGGTTTTCCAATTGCAAAAATTGCGGCAAAACTGGCGGTTGGTTTTACGCTGGATGAGCTTCGAAATGAAATCACGGGCGGTGCTACACCGGCGTCATTTGAACCCTCAATCGATTATGTGGTAACCAAGATTCCACGTTTCTCATTTGAAAAATTTCCTACCGCTGATGATCATTTGACTACCCAAATGAAGTCCGTTGGCGAGGTTATGGCGATTGGCCGTACTTTTCAGGAGTCGTTCCAAAAAGCTTTGCGTGGACTTGAGGTCGGCGTTGATGGCATGAACAAAAAAACCCAGGATCGCGCAGTCATCGAAGAAGAGCTCGGTGAACCGGGACCTGATCGTATCTGGTATGTCGGTGATGCATTTGCGCAAGGTTTTACATTAGAAGAAGTACATCAACTGACACATATCGATCCATGGTTTTTGTCGCAAATCAAAGAAATCGTTGATACTGAATTGTGGCTGGAAAGTACCCAAACACTAGAAGCACTGGATCGCGATACTTTGTTCAAGCTAAAACAACAAGGATTTGCGGATCGTCGCCTCGCTAAGTTGCTTAAAGTCACGGATACCGAAGTTCGTAATAAGCGCTACGCTTTGAATATTCGACCGGTCTATAAGCGCATCGATACTTGTGCGGGTGAGTTTTCGACTAATACGGCTTATATGTATTCGACTTATGAGGAAGAATGCGAGTCGAACCCGACTGACAGAAAGAAAATTATGGTGCTTGGCGGCGGTCCTAACCGTATCGGTCAAGGCATCGAATTTGATTATTGTTGCGTTCACGCTGCGCTGGCCCTGCGCGAAGACGGTTACGAAACTATTATGGTTAACTGTAATCCGGAAACCGTCTCAACTGACTACGACACCTCCGACCGTTTGTACTTTGAATCATTGACGCTCGAAGATATATTGGAAATCGTCGATAAGGAAAAGCCTCACGGCGTTATCGTCCAATATGGTGGTCAGACACCTTTGAAGTTGGCACTGGATTTGGAGGCGAATGGCGTGCCTATCGTCGGGACGTCTCCAGACATGATCGATGCGGCAGAAGATCGCGAACGTTTTCAAAAGCTACTACAGGATCTGAATTTGCGTCAACCGCCAAATAGGACTGCGCGTACAGAAGAAGATGCATTGCGTTTAGCGCAGGAAATCGGTTATCCGATAGTAGTTCGTCCATCGTATGTTTTAGGTGGCCGTGCAATGGAAATAGTGCATGAGCAACGTGATCTTGAGCGTTATATGCGTGAGGCTGTCAAGGTTTCGCACGATTCGCCAGTATTGCTAGATCGATTCCTTAATGATGCGATTGAAGTCGATGTAGACTGCTTATCTGACGGTGAGCGTACTTTCATTGGCGGCGTCATGGAGCATATTGAGCAAGCCGGTGTTCATTCGGGCGATTCAGCATGTTCGTTGCCACCCTATTCGCTAGCACAGGAAACTATTGATGAGCTGAAGCGTCAGACCTCTTTAATGGCAAAGGGATTGAACGTCGTTGGCCTAATGAACGTGCAGTTTGCGATTCAGCAGATTGATGGCAAAGACGTTGTGTTTGTATTGGAAGTAAACCCACGAGCTTCGCGCACAGTGCCATTTGTTTCAAAGGCTACCGGTTTGCAATTGGCTAAGATTGCGGCACGCTGTATGGTCGGACAATCGTTGGATAGCCAGGGAATTAAAGACGAAGTTGTCCCAAAATATTTCAGTATTAAAGAAGCTGTGTTTCCATTTGTTAAATTCCCTGGTGTGGATACTATACTGGGGCCGGAAATGAAGTCAACCGGCGAAGTGATGGGGGTTGGCAAAACTTTTGGCGAGGCATTTATTAAATCACAACTTGGCGCAGGTATCAAGTTACCTAATTCAGGCCAGGTATTTTTAAGCGTTAAAGCGGGCGATAAGCCACGTGCGGTTAAAGTTGCCAAGGATTTGGTGGCAATGGGATTTTCAGTTGTGGCAACGAAAGGAACCGCAGCTGCGATTCAGGCTGCTGGCATTCCGGTAGAAACTATTAACAAAGTGGTTGAAGGTCATCCGCACGTCGTTGATATGATCAAAAACAATGAAATTACATTGGTCATTAATACGGTGGAAGAAAAGCGTAGTGCGATTGTCGATTCTAGGGCAATCAGAATATCGGCGTTGCAAGCACGGACGACGACTTACACTACCATTGCGGGAGCCGAAGCTGCAGTTGAAGGTATGCGTCATCTGGACGAGCTAAATGTCTACGATTTACAAGGTTTGCATAAAACTTTAAACTAGACTTGACACATAAATTAACTTTTATAGAAGCTCATGCGGAGGGCGCAGGCGGTGCCGAAACCCGGTGCTGTTTGTGATCTTCGTTGTTTTTTATTTACTTCTACAACGATGTTTGGTAAGTTTTATGTTCTACGCCAGAAATAATCTAGTAATAAATAGCACAATAACGCTAGCGAATCGCATGGCTTGAATGGTTAGCCATGGTGTTGCTTACACAGGCGGTCCGCTAAATTGACAAACTGTAATTAGATTTTTGAATAATATTCCTATGAGCTCAGTACCTCTTACCAAGTTTGGCGCCGAATTGTTGAAAGACGAACTGATACGCCTGAAAACCAAAGAGCGTCCCTCTATTATTAATGCCATTGCAGAAGCGCGGGCGCATGGCGATTTGTCGGAAAATGCGGACTACGATGCCGCTAAAGAATGTCAGGGTTTTATTGAAGGTCGCATTGCGGATCTCGAAGGCAAGCTGGGAGCGGCCCAAGTTATCGATCCGAAGACACTAGATGCTGATGGTCGTGTAGTCTTTGCTGCAACAGTTGATTTGGAAAATTTGGAAACCGGCGATAAGGTCACTTATCAAATCGTCGGTATGGACGAGGCCGATATCAAATTCTCAAAAGTCTCTGTGACCTCACCGATAGCCCGGGCGTTAATCGGGAAAAGTGCAGGTGATGTAGTAGGAGTCGATGCACCTTCTGGCATCCGTGAATATGAAATTTTGGAAGTGCGTTATATCTAAATATTCTTTTAGGGGTGAAGTCCTTAGGACCTATTCGAAATCTTATTGCATTTATGTTTATCTTTGTAAACTGTATAGATAAGAAAAAAGCGATACGATACATAAGTGACATAAGCCAAGAGCTGTTTAATA
>JACMQE010000043.1 GCA_014377145.1 Glaciimonas sp.
ATTGAAATTCCATTTGAGCGCAATGGTACACAATACACCTTGATTGACACCGCCGGGATTCGTCGAAGAGGTAAGGTTTTTGAGGCGATTGAAAAGTTCTCAGTAGTGAAAACCTTACATTCGATTTCTGAAGCAAATGTAGTGCTGCTGCTGCTAGATGCGCAACAGGATATCTCCGAGCAGGATGCACATATTGCCGGTTTTATTTTGGAAACAGGGCGTGCACTGGTGGTCGGTATTAACAAATGGGATGGTCTGACGAGCGAACGTCGTGACGAAATTAAGATTGACCTTGATCGTAAGCTTAATTTTCTTTCCTTTGCGAAGTTTCAATACATATCTGCCTTAAGGTCGACCGGAATTGCCCCATTAATGAAATCTATCGATGCGGCGTATGGTGCGGCGATGTCGAATCTGACAACGCCAAAACTGACAAGAGCATTGTTGGAGGCAGTAGACCATCAACAGCCTCGTCGCAAGGGTTCGATTCGTCCAAAACTACGTTATGCACATCAAGGCGGTATGAATCCGCCAATCGTCGTTATACATGGAAATGCATTGGATGCGATTGATGCCAACTATAGGCGTTACCTTGAAAAATACTTTCGTGAAACTTTTTCATTAATTGGGACTCCATTGCGTATCGAGTTCAAGTCTAGTAAGAACCCGTTTGCACGTCCTGTAAAGTAGATGTGCATTGGCAGTAATCTCAGAAATCGTTTACATTTTGTTATACACCACCAAGTCATCACCGAAGCCCCACCAAATATGGCGGGGTTTGCTTGACTTCTAATCAAAACAACAAAGTGGAGTAGCCATGAGTAATAAAGGGCAATTGTTACAAGACCCGTTCCTGAACGCCTTACGTAAAAAGCACGTTCCGGTATCCATTTATCTAGTAAACGGTATCAAACTTCAAGGTCACATTGAATCTTTCGATCAATATGTGGTGCTGCTTCGTAATACCGTGACGCAAATGGTATATAAGCACGCTATTTCAACTGTTGTTCCTGCACGCGCTGTTACCCTTAATCTTGAAGCAGACGCAGAATAACCAATCCCTGCTCAGTAGGGCAGCAATACTTCTTCCCTCATGCGGGCCGCACTATTCGGCGTGGACTTGCAGCAAAGGTGACTTTTCTGCAAATCTCGAAGAGCTTTTCTTGCTGGTTAAGTCTGCAGGAGCTACTCCAATCGTCATGCTGACTGGACGGCGCGGTGCGCTAGATGTTGCTTTATTTATCGGTTCTGGCAAGGCGCAGGAAGTGGCGGATGCAGTATTAGTAGATGCACAACTTGACATCGTTATTTTTAATCATGTATTGTCTCCGGTGCAGCAACGTAATCTTGAGCAGTTATTGAAAGTGCGTGTACTAGATTAGATCGTACTATTCTGATTTTGGATATTTTTGCTCAACGTGCCAAAAGTCATGAGAGTAAAGTTCAGGTCGAGCTAGCACAGCTTCAGCATCTGGCAACGCATCTGGTTCGAGGTTGGACACATTTGGAGCATCAAAAGGATGGCATCGGTCTGCACGGCCCTGGAGAGACGCAACTTGAAACTGATCGACGCTTATTAGGAGATCGTGTCAAGGTTTTGCGGGGGCGACTAGAAAAACTGCATCGTCAACATTCAACGCAACGGCGCGCAAGCTGGCGCAACAATATGCTTTCGATTTCTCTGGTTGGATATACCAATGCTGGAAAGTCAATACTATGTAACGCATTGTCCAAAGCTGGGGCATATGCTGTAGATCAATTGTTTGTAACCTTAGAAACCACCCCTCAGAAGATTTACTTGGCGGAAGTTGGTAATGTAGTTATTTCTGATACTGTTGGTTTTATTCGTGAATTGCCGCATCAATTAGTCGCTGCATTCAGAGCGACTTTGGAAGAAACCATCCATACAGATTTGTTATTGCACGTGGTAGGTTCTGCAAGCCCATCCAGATTGGACCAGATCAAGCAAGTCAATCTGGTGTTGAAAGATATTGGCGCAGATCATATCCGTCAGATTATGGCATGAAACAAGATTAATGATGCTGAGCTCGAACCGGGGCTAGAGCGCAACGAGTATGATAAAATCCGATGAGTCTTTGTTAGTGCGCAAATTGGCGCTGGACTTGGTTTAGTTCGCCAAGCTGTTGCAGAGTTTATAATGGAAAGTAACGCGGCGAGGGTCGATCAGCATGAAAATGAAAATACCCAAAATTCGTCTATTAAACGCCTCTAATGAGCATTCCAACTTATTTACATACCGGATCACGATCGAATGCTTGGTTCTATATTAAAAAAATTTGGGGTCAAATTTTCGTTGAGTGACCCGCAATGGGGTCGCAACTCACAAAATGACAACAAACAAAACGACGGCAAAAAGTCGAACAACTCCCCTCCTGATCTCGACCAGTTATGGCGTGACTTTAACCAACGCCTGAATCGTTTTTTTGGGAAAAAAAATAACGGTGGTGGCAATGGTGGTGACGGTAATGACAGGGGGAAAAGTTTTTCAACAAGAAAAAGCGCAGGAGTAGGGGCGGGAGTAATCGCTGTCATCGTCGCCTTCCTGTGGCTGGTTAGCGGCTTCTTCACCGTTCAGGAAGGACAAACCGGTGTTGTCATGACGTTCGGTAAGTATAGTCATTCAACTATGGCTGGCTTTAACTGGCGTTGGCCATACCCGATTCAAAGTCATGAAATAGTCAATGTTTCTGGTGTTCGCACAATTGAGGTTGGCTATCGTTCGAATGCGAAAAATAAGCAGCCAAAAGAAGCGTTGATGTTGACAGAAGATGAAAACATCATCGACATTCAGTTCGCTGTGCAATACAAGCTCAAGAGTGCTGCCGACTGGATTTTTAAGAATCGGGACCAAGAAGAAACTGTGCGTCAGGTTGCTGAAACATCGATTCGTGAAATTGTTGGTAAAAGTCAAATGGATTTTGTACTTTACGAAGGACGTGAAAAAGTCGCTCTGGATGTAAGCCAATTAATGCAACAAATTTTGGATCATTATAAAAGCGGCGTTCAAATCACTAATGTGACGATGCAGGGTGTGCAGCCGCCGGAACAAGTCCAGGCAGCTTTTGATGATGCCGTGAAAGCCGGACAGGATCGTGAACGACAGAAAAACGAGGGTCAGGCTTATGCTAATGACGTAATTCCTAAAGCTCGTGGTGCCGCTTCCCGCTTGTTGCAAGAGGCGGAGGCATACAGCGCGCGCGTTACCGCGAATGCCGAAGGTGATGCGTCACGTTTTAAACAAGTGTTGACTGAATATCAAAAAGCGCCAGCTGTCACGCGTGAAAGAATGTATTTGGATACTATGCAACAAATTTTTGCAAATACGACCAAAGTAATGATTGATGCCAAGAGTGGGAATAATTTATTGTATTTGCCATTAGATAAGCTTATTGCACAATCTGCGGCATCCATCATGACAGGTAGTCCAGGATTGTCTACAGGAGCTGCTGTTGTTAGTTCTCCGACGGCGCCTAAAGATAGCGGTGTACCAGCGGTAATCGATTCGCGCTCCCGCGAAACACGTGATCGGGAGAGACGATAATGAATCGGATAATATCGCTTGTAGTTGGCGTATTTATCGTTGGGACATTATTGCTATCGACCGTATTTGTGGTTGATCAGCGTCAATATGCGATCCTTTTTGCCTTCGGTGAAGTTAAAAAGGTGATTAGTGATCCTGGTTTGCATTTCAAATTGCCGCCTCCTTTTCAAAATGTGGTGTTTTTGGATAGTCGAATTTTGACCATTGATCCTCCCGAGACAGATCGTTTTATCACCGCTGAAAAGAAGAATATTTTGATTGACGTCTACGTAAAGTGGCGGATTGTTGATCCTAAGCTTTATTTTGTCAGTTTTGGGGTTGATGAGAAGCGCGCGCAAGATCGCATGTCCCAAATTGTGAAAGCGGCGTTAAACGAAGAGATTACAAAGCGTACTGTGCGTGAAGTAATTTCCGGCGAGCGTGGCAAAGTAATGGATTCTCTCCGTAAGAAGGTAGAAGAAGAAGCCAAGCAAATTGGCGTTGATATTGTCGACGTACGTTTGAAACGTGTTGATTATGTGGATCAAGTCAATGCTTCCGTGTACGACAGGATGAAGTCGGAACGCGCACGCGTTGCTAATGAGCTACGCTCAACGGGTTTTGCTGAATCCGAAAAAATTCGTGCGGATGCAGATAAACAACGCACTGTGATTTTGGCTGAAGCCTATCGGGACGCAGAAAATATGCGTGGTGAAGGCGATGCCAAGGCTTCTCAGATTTATGCGCAAGCATTTGGCAAGAGCCCCGAGTTCTACAAATTTTATCGTAGCCTCGAAGCTTATCGCGGCAGCTTTAAGAATCGTCAGGACTTGATGGTGGTTGATCCTAGTTCGGAGTTCTTCAAGTATTTTAAGAGTCCCGCCTTAGGATCTGCCAAATAAAGCTTTGCGACGGTTGCTACAAATATTGACAGGAAGCGCTAATTCTTGATGGCGAAAGCCACTCACATCATTAAAACTGGTAACCGAGGTAGTAATTAAATGGCGTCATTTGTAGAGACGCCATTTTCTTTTGCGACAACGCTAGTCTCTGATACATTCCTTATTGTCGATCCGTGCCATCTGTATTGTTCGCATTTGTTGTCTGCTGCGCTTGATAACGATGTTGTTCCTCGTACCAGTGAATGCTGGTGCTGAAACTTCTTTTGGTTTTTTCTATGCCTAATTGGCTTCTCCCCGAAAATATTGCTGATGTTCTGACTTCAGAGGCATGCAAAATTGAGAATTTGCGACGTTTAATTCTTGATAATTTTCGGGTGTATGGTTATAAACTTGTGATGCCCCCAATGTTGGAGTACACCGAATCCCTATTGGCTGGAGCCGGGCAAGATACCGATGCTATGACTTTCAAATTGGTTGATCAACTCTCCGGTCGTACGCTTGGGATCCGTACAGATATGACCACGCAGGTCGTGCGGATTGATGCGCATCTGTTGAATAGGCTATCGCTTACTCGGCTTTGTTACGCTGGCAGCGTATTGCGTACAAGACCTTCTGGTTTGCACGCAATACGTGAGTCATTCCAGATCGGCACGGAGATTTATGGATATGCAGGTCTTGAAGCAGATGCTGAAATTCAACATCTGGCGCTTGCTTCGCTAGCATTGGCAGGAATTACTGAGGTTCGTCTCGATTTGTGTCATGTAGGTATATTTCGTGCGATTATCGCCGAAGATGATTTTATGATAGAAGACGAAGTAGCTTTGGTAAAGTTGCTCGAAGCAAAGGATATTCCTGGATTACAAAAAATGAGTGTTGGGTATGCGGCGGAAACGCGGACCGCTTTATTGGCATTACCCTATTTGTATGGTGATGTTAGTGTAATTGCCCTGGCACGTCGGGTATTGCCAAAATTACCCCTAATTACGAAGGCGCTCAAAGAATTGCAGGCATTGGCGCACGTAGCAGGAGAAGAGTGTGTCACCGTCGATTTGGCTGATTTACGCGGTTATCATTACAAAAGTGGTGCCATTTTTGGCGCTTATGTTTCTGGTCTGCCGAATGCTCTGGTACGCGGTGCTCGTTATGATCATGTTGGTGAAACATTTGGACGTTCGCGTCCAGCAACCGGTTTCTCGATGGATTTACGTGAATTGGTGCGTCTGATGCCAAGTTTGAAGCGTAAGGCGGCAATTCGTGCGCCTTGGAATATGGAAACGGATTTAAAGGAAAAGATCGTGGGATTGCGCAAAGCAGGAGAAATAGTTATTCAAAGTTTGCCCGGGCACGAAAACGATCAAGACGAATTCGATTGCGACCGCGCGGTCGTGCTCGAAAATGGCAATTGGATTATCAAAAATTTGGATTAAGTGATGTTACTGAAACACAATCAAAAAAATGTCGTCGTTATCGGAACCCAATGGGGTGATGAGGGTAAGGGCAAAATTGTCGACTGGCTCACTGATCGCGCACAAGGTGTTGTGCGTTTCCAGGGCGGTCATAATGCTGGCCATACGCTAGTTATTGGTGGTCAAAAAACAGCATTACAATTGATTCCATCTGGAATAATGAGGCCCGGCGTTGCCTGTTATATCGGTAATGGGGTTGTTTTGTCGGTGCCGGATTTGTTACGTGAAATCGATAAACTGCAAGTTGCTGGTGTGGAAGTCGCATCCCGCCTGAAAGTATCGGAAGCTTGCCCTATTATTTTGCCTTATCACACCGCACTTGATGCTGCTCGTGAGGCAGCACGGGGTGCCGCTAAGATTGGTACTACTGGTAAAGGAATTGGGCCAGCGTACGAAGACAAAGTCGCCCGTCGCGC
>JACMQE010000003.1 GCA_014377145.1 Glaciimonas sp.
CGCCACAGGCGCACCATCGGGTGTGGCCATGTCAGCCTCTTGTACCACTTTGTGAAATGCACCATCTCGCGAGGCTGTAACCACCGAGTGCACGTTGCAGATGCACACCACGCGGGATTCCCTGTTCCTTGCCCAGGCAAAAATTGTCGAAAGCGCAACAGACCAGGACACGGAATCAATGGGTACGCCCAGCACGGATAGTGTTTGCCGATGGTTCATTGCTCTGGGGAGAGGTAATCACCCGGTGCATTCTGTAAATACCACTGGTCCAGCTTGGCTTGCAGCAGTGCCTTATCTGGAAATTGCGTCTGGTATGCGGGAATGAGCGCGGGCGAAAGGCTGCGACTTCCCGCGTAATACACCACGTCATCGTTCTTGCTGGCACGCGGCAGCGGGCCAATGCCGGAATACTCACGTGGTTTTTTAACGAAATTGGTTTCTAGAATCAGTGGTTTCGTCATGTTGTATTCCTACGCCTAGTCTTTAACTGCATCCGCATAAATCGCCGCTTAACGAGATAAACACTTCTCGATTCCATCCACAAATTGGGCAACCATGTTGTCAAGCGTGTACACTTCAGCATCTGCCAGTGCAGCGGCCTTAACCTCGCAAAGCCGCGCCTTATCGTTGGCCAGTCCCAAAACTACAGCTGCATATGCCTCGCTACTATCCGCAGTCATAAAACCATTGATTCCATGGTTTAAGTACGCGATTTCCGGGCTATGGCGGGCCTCCGAGGTCGTCACCATCACCAAGCCAGCGCAAAACGCATCTACCAAATGCAACCCCACCAGCCCGGGATTCAACATGAAATCCGCCAGCCGAAAATACAAAGCCTTCTCAGCGCCTTTCTGGATTCCCAGCACATGTAACCATGGGCGCTTAGATGCGGCTTCGCATAAGTAAGGCCTAGACGGACCATCACCGATGACCAAGCAATGAAATCCCTCTGACTGCGCTCGAATTTTGTCAGCAGCTTCAACCAAGAAATCCAGGCGCTTGTCCGGGTAGAGCGAACCACAAAACAGGCCGACCGGTGCATTGACTGCAATGCCCAGCTCAGCACGCGCTTGTTCCTTTGCAGCGCCAGAAACAGCGGCCAAATCCGCCTTGAAACTGCTGGTATCAATGGCGTTATTGAGGCGGGAAATGCATTCCGCAGGATAACTAGCTTTCTTGAGAATGTCTACAGTCAGCCCGGTATAGGCAAACCACCAATCCACCTGCGTCAGCCACATTTGCTTCCATTTTTCGCGCAAACCGGCAGGCGCATCGCTCTGGAAATTTACTCCGTGGCCCCAATACGCCACTTTGCGTGACGACCACAACCGACTTATCAGCAATGGGTAATTTGACAATATGCGACTCTCCTGCATCACAACCACTAAATTAACATCGCGCAAGTGTGCCGGGAAAGGCTGCCACAGCCAATCGCGCTCGCCCACCTCTTGCACCTTATTCCTCACCACGTTGGCCCACGGTATGCTGCCCACATCCCCCTTGGTCATTTCGCGTCGCGTTGGTTGGCCATAAACCAAGTGCAATTCAATGCCACGACCTGCACACTGCAAGCGCAATTGTTCGAACAAACCTACCCGGTAATGCAACAAACGATGCTGAAGAATGACAACTCTTTTCACGGTTTAACCCGGTTGAAGCAAGGTTCGATCACACAGTGGTCGTATCCAAGCTCAGAAAATCGAAAGCGACCGTCCCGAATTGCAGCCTCATGCAGCGCAATCGTGTTCAGGTCTTGGAAGCGCTGGCCAGTCACCTTGGCTGGTACGCCCGCCGCAATGGAATACGGCGGAATGTCGTGCGCAACCACACTCCCAGCAGCAACTACGCTACCGCGCCCCACCGTCACGCCTGTAAGTACAACGGTGCCGTAGCCCAACCACACGTCATCTTCAATCACTGCTTCTTCATCTACATGCGGACTTGGAAAACGCTTGCTACCCACCCAAGGTGCAAACCGCATTGGGAAACCAACCGCGGAAAATTTGTGATCGTGCCGCCCCACTATAGCCACGCGGTTGGCGATTAAGCAGTAGTTACCGATACGACAGTTTGCTTCAATGTGGACATACTTTCCGATGTAAACACAATCACCCACGACCAAACGTTTTGGTGCCCATAAGCGAGCGCATTTACCTACGTGCAGGTGATGACCATAAGAAAGATAGGAAGACTTACCAGCCACAGCAAGCCAAGTTTGAAGGCGACGCAAGAAGGCGAAAATGCATTTTAAGTTTTGCATAATTACTGCCTTCTGCCTAATATGACTTTCAGGTAGGGCCAGATAAACATTAGCGGCCAAAAAAACCCGGCATGCCGCCTCACCAAGACATGCCACTGCCGGGGCGGCAATCCCTTGAGGCCCATAATTTTTGTCCAACGAACCCCAAGACTCAAACGGGTATCCATAAAGGTGTTGCCAATGGAATTGTGAGAGCAGGTCCCGACATAACCCGGTAACACCATTAGCGGGAACCCAGCCTTTGTTGCACGCAATCCGTAATCAATATCCCCCATCGCGTGTACAAAGACCGGGTCCAAGTTGCCAAGCTGCATGGCCGCTTCGCTGGGTACAAGCACGCAATTACCATTCGCGGTTTCGCATGGGGTCGGTACCACCTGAGAAAAAACAATAACGTGGTGAAGTGGCCGCCAAACGGATTTTCGGCAGAGGCCACCGTAGGTAGGCATTCCCCCGAGCACCTCATGTGTTGTACCGACGATGATGACGGATTTATGTTGACTGAGTTGTTCAGCATTTGCCGAAGACAGCAAACGAGGCAAGGCACTGGAGTAGAGCATCGTGTCGTCGTTAAGCAAAAGATAGAAATCGAACCCCTTTTGCATGGCAGCCGCAAACGCGACCCGCATGCCTCCATTCCAATACAAGCTGCCATCACCAGCAAGCAAGTTGACTGCTGGGTAGGTAGCTTCGACGATGCTGGCGGTGTCATCCGTGCTGCCGTCATCGACCAAGAAGACTTCAAACGCTACATCAAGTATTGGGTCGCTTTTGAACAACCTATCCAGACAGGCCAAGGTCTTTTCAAGTCGGTTATGACAGGTCATCAAGACTGCTATGGCTTGCATGCTCTCTCTCTATCACAGATTAGTGATACCGTAAGCACGCGCCCAGAGTTCCAAATTAATAAAACGCCAAAACGGAAAGTTCGGGTAATTGTCGACTTGTGCAAAGCGCTCTTTTAACTCGGCACCTCGCCAAAGGTTTTTGGATTGAAATAAACTGCTCGCCACAATCTCCTGAAAAAATCCCCTCAACTTGGGGTCCGCCATCCATTTCTGAAACGGCGTGGCAAAGCCGATCTTCCGGTGATTGTCGAGAATAGATTTAGGCAAACGGTTGGCAAAGGCTAGGCGCTGAATGCGTTTGGTAATGCCTTTGTCAAACTTCAATCGGTCAGGCAAGCTGAAGGCAAACTCCATCAGTCGATAGTCCACAAAGGGCGAGCGCATCTCAATGGAGCTCATCATTGAGGAATGATCTTCATAGTGAAGTATTTGGTTAAATCCGTAATGTTCAATCTGGGCGCGCAAATGTTGATCCATATTCCGCGTAGAAAACGTCATCGAACTCTCAATTAAATTGCGATCATGCTGTCTAATAAAATCGGGAGACAAAACCTGAGTAACACCTTCCACCATCCTTGCTCGCCATTTTGATGCAGACCGGCGCCCTAATATAGCCTTAGCCGTTTGGGCTACCATCATACTTAAGCTCAGCTCCAATTTATCCCTCATTTCCCACGCTTCGCCCAACACCGCCCAGGGCTGAGAAAGCAAGGTATCTAGCAAACGATAGCCAGCGACTTGTGTCCCATACCCGGCCAATGCCTCGTCCGCCCCTTGTCCATTGATAATCACCTTAATGCCTTGCTCATGCACGGAACGCATAATTTGCCAGTGAGCAAAACTGGTCGGACCTTGCACGGGTTCACCCATGCCCTGCACGAACCGTGGCAAATCCCTTAACAAATCATCTGACGTTGACGTAAGCTCTACATGCTTAATATGTTTGCAAGTGGCGATTAATTCACGAGTGAGCACAGATTCGTCATTCTTGAAACCTGGAAAAATGGCGGTAAAGGCAGTTACGCTATCACAATTAAGCCGCCCCGCCTCAATATCATCATCCACTACACGGCATATAGCCGATGAATCCAGACCACCGCTTTGTAGCAGTGCAACGGGCACATCGCTACGAAAACGCAAGTGAACCGCATCTTGAATTAGTGCACTGAAGCAGTCAATCAATTCAGCATCTGATGCGCCGCTAAGAGGCCCAGTAGGCATTTTCCAATAAGCCGAAAAGGTGAGCTGATTATTTTCAATAATCAGGTTGTGTCCCGGACTGAGTTCACTCACGCCTTTGAAAAAAGTTGCACCATCATTTGTTCGGTAACCATAACGTAAATAATCATGCACCTTAGCAAGATCTGCCTCATGCAAAGGCTGGACGGCCGCAATACCTTTGATTTCACTAGAGAAAATAAATTGAAATTCGTTCTGAGTGAAATAGAACGGCTTAACACCAAGACGATCGCGCGAGGCGAACAGCCGACGTTTACGAGTGTCCCAAATCGCAAATGACCACATACCATTGAAGCGCTGTACACAATCCACACCCCACTCTTCGTAGCCATGCAGAATGACTTCAGAGTCAGAATGTGATCGGAAGATGTGACCGCGTGCCTTAAGCTCTGGAATTAACTCAAGATAATTATAAATCTCACCATTGAATACCAGTACCAAGGAATAATCCTCATTAAACATCGGTTGATGTCCATCAATACTTAGATCGATAATTTTAAGGCGACGGTGGCCCAGAGCAATCTCGCCGCGAACGAATTCGCCAGAACCGTCAGGGCCACGATGTGCAATAGCGTCGTTCATTGCATTAATCTGACCTTGCAATGAGTTCGTCGAAACTCGATTACCTAAATTCAAAATACCACTTATTCCGCACATGATCAAAATCCATTCTAACAGTGAACCCAACAGAAAAAAAAGAATTCGCTGCCAGAAGATGTGCAGAAAATAGGAAGCCAAACGAACAGTTAAATATTAGCGCACTACCGCAAAGAACTTAAAACTAAGTGAAGACTAAGTTGTCTCAGCTCAATACCAAAACCGACAAAATAATTTCCCTCCTATTTTATTTTTTTATTTCTAAAAATTCTTCTATTACAAATAAGTTGAGCATAATAAATTTTTAAATATATAATATAAAATTTATAATTACTTCAAAATAACAACTCGGAAATTTACATATTTCTAGGAATATGTAATACGTTTTGACTTGACTAAATAATTCATAATAAACATGGCTGTGTAAAAATATAAAAACACTGGTAGTACACCGAACGTAAATGTTGATTGACCAGTTACGTTCAACAGTAAAAGGCCGTAAATACCAGTTAAAAAAATTAGCCCCATAACACTCTTTGTTGTTCTTATTCTCTTAACGAGACTTCCAGTAACTAAACCGCTCACGAATAAAACCGGCATTGCGAATACGCCATAAGCAAACCATAGTTCACTTACAATTCCTGTTCTTATTCCAAAATCGCTACCTCGCAACGCAGCCCAAGCGTTCGCACTATCTAAATTTACTAAACTGGTCTTGTCTAAATCAAACACTTTTAAGATAGCACCATTAACGACTGATGCAACCGCACTTGTCGCCCACGCGTAATTTGGTATTTCTCCAGGAATATAATAATTTACTGTGTAAACGAAATCTCTGAACTCAACCCCGATCAAAGTCATTTTGAAATAAAAATCCGAGATCCCAGCGGTGCTGTCACCGGATCGAATAAGTTGTATGCCAACATACAAAACTATAACTAGATAGAAAACTTTTGGAATCGTTGAAGTCCAAGTTTTTGCTTTGTTTACTTTAAAAGATAATGCTATTGTAGCACCAACCGCAGCCATTGAGAATGCCCGCTTTCCATCAGCTGTTGACATTAGAATAAAACAAACTGCGAAAATTAAATATAATACTTTATCTTTCATTGATTGTGCAACCATTACTTTGTAAACTGAGTAAACGATCGAAATAACTATTAATGCCCCATAAGGATATAAAACTCCATACTTTAATTGGTAGATTTCATCAGTAATATTTTCACCTCTAAGAATTGGAATATAACCAAGTGATACATACATTGACGCTAACCAAGCAAAGGGAAAAACAAGTAAAAATAATCTACAAATAAAACTAATGTCTAAACTCGGAGTTTCGCTACTATAAATTTCGTATTTATTTTTTGAAAATAGCTTTTCATACACTAACATCCCGAAAAAGTAGAAAACACATCCCCAAAAGTAAATCTGACTCGCTTCATGCAGGTCGAAATTTCCATAATATTCACCTAAAACAATACCACTTGCTACCGTATTAACTGCGCCAACGAAATACCATAGCAACCAAAAGTAACCCAAAAGACGTGAATAAGGACAACGAATTTTTTCAAGTATATAAAAAGCACCAATTCCAGGCAAAATATCAATTAACGAAGGTAGACGCTTGGATAAATATTCTGGAAAAATATAATTTAATATTATTGGCCAACAAATAATTGTTAGTAAAGTAATCGGTTTAAGGAGTTTTTTACCACTTTGTAAAATTTGTTTAACTTGCATTATAAAATTTTAATTAAACGGGCAGGGTTGCCGACCGATATAGAATTTGGTGGCACATCTTTTATCACTATCGATCCCGCGCCAATTACACTATTTCTGCCGATTGTCACCCCTTTAAGGATCACTGCACCTTTGCCAATAAAAACATTGTCGTTAATATGTATAGGTGCCGACTGAATATCGTTATCGTTTTTGCTAAAACGTCTATTTTCCCATTTAACGGGATGAAAATCAGTATCTGAAATTGTGACATCTGCTCCCAGCAAGCATTCATTTCCTAGCTTAACATGCTTTGCTGCGCAAATTGAACCGCCGCTTATTCCGCAATCAGCTCCAATCATTATTTCCGCAGATTCATTTAACGTTCTTAATACTACAGGATGATTGATTCCTAGGTCAGTAAATCGACTATCCGAACACAGCACTACCCGATCCCCAATTTGGATGCAAGAGCCTCTCACCATGCTCGCAATCGGCATGCCATAAAAGCGAATATTTTTTCCTAGCTTTACGCCCACGGATCGCAAGCGAAAAGGCACCGTTATCTGCCACCATGTTTTCATTATTTTTAGCCAGATACGGTTAATTAAGTACATTCTATTTTCCATTAAAAATCTGATTGAATTTATATACCTAATAATCGGGTCACTGTGAACCTGATTTGTATTGAAAAACTAACTTATAAAGCCACACACTCAACAATAACTCTCCCAGCGCACTACCTAGAATTGCACCAGCTATTCCCACATATTTGATCAATGTTGCGGCAGTGAAAATTGCAAATAATAACGTTATAGAATTTATAACTGTTAAAGATTTAAATTCTTTGAATATTTGTAATATTACGCTCGAACCAGTTCGTGAATATTGAAATATAATGAATAAGCACCAAGCTGCAACAATAGTAGTTGTTCCTTTGTATTGGACGCCAAGCAATAGAGGTACGATTATGTCCAACGAACTAAGTAAAATTGCAGAATAGATGGTCGCAAAAACAATAGCCGCTACCGTAAATTGTTTATTTATTACCAGTATTTTTTCTGGATTTGAAACCTGAATTGATGCGATGCGTGGCATTAAAATCTGACTGACCGCTTGTATTCCGAAAATTAAAGGTGTGATTAGTAATTTTGTCGAGTTTGCATAAGCCACGCCTACTGGACCAATGAAGATGGCGGTTATGTATATATATGCTTGGGTTTGGGCCCAAATGATACCAACGCCAACGAGAGCCCATTTGCCGCCGCGCCAAGCCTGCCAAATTTCTTCGTTCATTCGCTCAAATCGCACATCTGCAATTGGTAATTTAACCAATACGAGTCCAGTGATAACTCCGATAAAATGACTTGCAGCATAAATCCACAACCCACGTTCGGCGTTAAATTCATTAAATAAGCTAACTTGCAATACCAGCAGTGAGGCAAGTGTAAGAACGACTGTTATATTGATTCTCGAAACCCAGAATTCTTTTCGAGCAGTATATGCATAAGTAACAAAGAATTCTTTGCTCGCGTAAGCAATAGCTGCCGCGAGTATTGAAAATATAAATTCTTGATACTGTAAAACGGCATCATTGAGAATGCTTATTATGATCAGCAGGGCTATAAGTCCAATCGTTGTGAGTAAACAAAATAAAATAAGAGCAACTAGCATTCGGGCAGCGTATGCGGTGAGGTCCGATGATTTTTTTTCCGGAGCATGCACGAGCATTTGTGTGGATATCAGTGCACTAACTACACCGCTATACAGTAGACTTACTGCGAACCCTATTCCATACAATCCAAACTCTTTTGATGACAGTACCTTTAACAGAAATATACCTAATGCAAAATTTCCACCACTACTGACGAGTTGATTTATAAATCCAATTGATATTGCTTTTGCAGAAAATTTTAATATTTTTTTATATTCAGCCAAAGCAGACAGAAATTTTTTAATAATTGGCATTTGAATAACTATTGGTTGTTTTTGGAACTTTTAGAGGTGGGTTACTTGGCTCTATTTAGTGGTTCAAAACTATTTCCCTCAACGGCATCGCGACTAATGTTTAATGCAGAATTTCCGTTCATTTTATTTCGACGCGCGAGATTGTATTTTGGAGAACCTGGTGAATCATTTAAAATATTCTCGAGATTCGGGTAGCGGTTTTGATACGGCGGTTGGTCGTACGGAACTTCAGCTAGGCTTTTCCGTAAAGAACTTTTTGCATCGTTTACCATAGGTCTTTGCCATGTTCGACCACGTGCATCAAGGTGAATTGCTATAGCAGTGTCA
>JACMQE010000044.1 GCA_014377145.1 Glaciimonas sp.
AGCGCTTTCTTAGTCAAAGCGGTAAATTTTCGCCAAAAATATTTAGTCTGTTTCCCTATATTAGGACTTACATAAATTGTCCCACCAAGGCGTGCCTATGAGAACAGTACGCTAGTAAGGCTAGGAAAGCACAATGCTACTGGGGCGATTTTGCGTAAGTCCCGCCCGGTGCCATTTCAAAGTAATCGCGGCAATTTATATACCAAGCTGAATTCGATAAACTTCGGCGACTGGCCTATCCTTACAGCTGTGCACACCGTGAATCGTCGATCTCATATAATATTAAGATCGAGGGCGCTGGGGTACTAAGCTGCTAGATTCGACCGCAAGACAGATTTATTTGCAACGACAGCTACATCTGTTAACTCCCACTTATCTGCATGTGCCGGTGATTACCAATGCCAAGGGTGAAAAACCTTCCAAGCAAAATGGCGCGCAACCGCTAACTGTAACTCAATCAATTCAGACTCTGATTAAAACAGTCTGGCTTTTGGGATTGGAAACTGGACATGTTGCTTCAATTGAATTGTTTTGGCCGCTGGCTATTTCTGCATGGGCAGTCCAGCAACTAATAGAGCAGGCTTGATATCACCTCATCTAAAAAGCTGCTGATATTTTTGGCAACGATAAATACTAAAAAACCAAAATAAAAACCGATGATTGCATTAAATAATCACCGGCTCTGATTCTTTTAGCGTTTAGGCATACCACCTAATAGGACAGCAACCTTACCTTTAGTTCTAGTCGCGACAACAGCAGATTTGCTGTTCTGTGCGCTCTCGACAGAAGCAGCGGTCGGTTCGTAGGGTTTCAAAAACCACGGATCTATTTTTTCCTTGTGCGGGAAGGATAAATATGCACTTCGGGTATGTTGGGTGCTACGATCTGAAGATCCTAAGTTTGTATCGATGCGAACATTGCCCCGTGACTCAGTATCGTCACGGCGTGGCGGACGCTTGCGTTCTGCTGCTACACGTGGCTTCGGCGCAAAGCCGACCAACTCAGCACGCACAAATTTATGCTTGATCATTTTTTCGATATCGGCCAATAGGCGTTCGTCTTTATCTGTGTACAAAGAAATGGCATCGCCTGAAGCGCCAGCGCGCCCGGTACGGCCAATACGATGGACATAATCCTCGGCGTTGTAAGGCAAGTCAAAGTTAATCACACACGGTAACTCGGCGATATCAAGGCCACGAGCAGCAACATCGGTCGCGACCAATACTTCGATCTCACCTTTCTTAAAGGCTTCTAGTGCAGCCATCCGTTCATTCTGGCTCTTATCACCGTGGATTGCAGAGGCTTTAACCCCCTCGTTTTCCAAATGCTTCGCCAGACGTGAGGCACCGATTTTAGTATTCGAAAAAACGATTACTTGTTTCAAATTGCGTTCGCGAATAATAAAAGATACAGCGTCTAACTTGGCCTGATCCTCTACCCGATACATTGTTTGGGTCACATTATCGGCGGTCGCGTTGCTGCGGGCGACTTCGATCGTTACTGGATTTTTAAGGAAACTACCTGCGAGCTTTTTAATCTCAGTCGAAAATGTTGCTGAGAACATTAAGCTTTGGCGTTCTTTCGGCAACAAATTAATAATGCGTTGCAAATCAGGTAGAAAGCCCATGTCAAGCATGCGATCAGCCTCATCCATCACCAGAATTTGCGTCTGTGACAAACTGATAGTTTTTTGCTGCACATGGTCCAATAACCGTCCTGGCGTAGCGATAACTATCTCGATCCCAGATCTTAATACCGCGGTTTGTGGCGCCATATCAATCCCACCAAAGACCACGGTAGCACGCAACGCAGTATGACGTGAGTACGCTTTAACATTTTCTGCAACCTGATCCGCCAACTCACGCGTTGGCGTCAAAATCAAGGCACGTACTGGATGTCGGGCAGGCGATGCACTGGTATTTGCATGGGCGAGCAATAACTGGATAATCGGCAACGCAAACCCTGCCGTTTTACCTGTGCCGGTCTGTGCAGCGCCCATAACATCGCAACCTTGCAAGACGATCGGAATTGCTTGCACCTGAATCGGCGTTGGGTTGACGTAGCCCTGATCGTTTAGGGCCCGCAAAATGTCTGGCGATAACCCAAAATCTGTAAAACGCATGGATGGCGTAGATGCTTCTACAGCGGGTACGGGAAAATTTTCTTGTTGCTTTTCAGGCTTAGTGTCAGGCATGGTAGTTGGCGGCCTTTGACATTATGTCGCTAATCAACGACATACGCGGGCAATATTGCTTTCAATGATTTCATGATTTCATGCCAACTTAGCATCATGTCAAAGGTTCTGCAAACAACCCGTTTGATCACATGCAAGCTGAAGCGTAGGGGTACATAACTGCTGTTAGAGCATCACACTTTTGTGTTACAGTCCAATATTATACGCTTAGCCAAGACTGTTCCTCGCTTCTGTTCAAATACCTAGCTGATCTAGCGGCCAGCGCGGCCGCACATTAAAGGCATAGTTACGCTGTGCAGCCTCGGGCTTAAGTTGCAGGCGCATTGCGCCGGCAAAGGCAATCATCGCACCGTTATCTGTACAAAACTCAAGTTCGGGATAAAACACCTTGAATCGCTGTTTCACTGCCGCCGCACTTAAAGCATCACGTAATTGCTGGTTGGCCCCAACGCCGCCAGCGATAACTAAGCGATTGAGGCCAGTTTGTTTTAATACAGCCAGACATTTGACAACTAATACTTCCACCAACGCGTCGACAAACGCACGTGCAATATTCGCTTTGTCCTGCTCGCAAATATTTGTCGTTTGTTTCTTTACTAAGGTCAGTACGGCTGTTTTAAGACCGGAAAAACTGAAATCCAGGTTTTTGGAATGCAACATCGGTCGCGGCAATTGAAAAACTAACGGGTCGCCAAATTCTGCCAAGCATGATATTGCAGGCCCGCCGGGATAGCCCAGTCCGAGTAACTTTGCCGACTTGTCAAAAGCTTCACCAGCCGCATCATCTAACGTTTCGCCCAGCAATACATACTGACCAATGCCGTCCACGCGCATTAATTGTGTATGGCCACCGGATACCAATAGCGCGACGAATGGAAAACTCGGCGGATTGCTCGCCAGCAAAGGCGATAAAAGATGACCTTCTAAATGGTGGACGCCCAACACCGGCTTATCCAATGCCAAACCAAGGCCGCACGCAAATGAGGCGCCAACCAGCAAAGCCCCGGCGAGTCCCGGCCCTTGGGTATAGGCAATCGCGTCAATTTCGCTGCGCTGCGTATTTCCTTCTACCAATACTTGTTGCAATAGTGGTATTACCCGGCGAATATGATCGCGCGATGCCAGCTCCGGGACCACGCCGCCGTATTGTTCGTGCATCGCGACTTGTGAATGAAGTGCGTGAGAAAGCAATCCGCGCTGCGTGTCGTATAACGCAATGCCAGTTTCATCACAGGATGATTCAACGCCGAGAACAATCATGGTGAGAATGAATTTTTACAATGCCCCATTGTAATAGAAAGTGTCAGCAAAATTACAGATACGTAGGACTTACGCAAAATTATTCCAGCGGCGTTATCCCTCCTAGCGTTACAGGCGTAATATCTATGTCGAGATGCCTTACTAGAACAATTTTGCGTAAGTCTTATACGATTGAATACGATTTTGGTTAATAGTACTTAATTGCGAAAATTTCAGTTAAAAGTTACCGAACCACCTTAATCTTCCCCCATACGCTCCATGGCAACATGCAAAAAAGAAATCTGCTGCGAAAAGTGCGCGCACGTCGTACACCTCCATAAGTACACCTGGACGCAAACGCGGTGTAGCCCCGACAACCTATGATCTTATACTTCGGAAAGCAAACTTTGGATTTCTCGGTAGGTATGAAATAAGCTTGGCATGATTTATCGGCTAAGGTGTCATGGATATTAGTTGCAACAAAACAACCATATTAATCTGATAATAACGCCATTATTAAGGCAATTCATAAATTTATTGTAATGATATTAATTTTAATGTATGCTAATTCAATTAATTTCCAAGCATTTCTTTCCCTCGGTGCAGGCGCGATATAAAAGAACCCGATGCATTGGCGCTATTGATATTCAATTCGCTACATGTCGCATCATTGTCTAGCTTAAGCCCTTGCGTTTGCCACAACACAGCTGATCTATTAACTCAGCTGGATAATGCCAATGACGTAGGTTTTTAACGCAGATTGCTATTTAAGCCGATCCTGCTTCCTCATCAATGCAACAATGGTCTCGGATACATTGTCTTCAGCAAAGTTGGTATTGCACAATTGTAATTGCGCGAGTTTGAGTATTGTGGGCGCAGCGATTCAAGATCGCTTGGTTCAACGGCCATATTTAATCCAGCAAGGTAATCCAAAAAATAACGCAACACCCAAGACAACGTCAAAAATGACGCTATTATGCGCATAATCCCTTCACACTGCCCATTCCATTTCGTCAAGCGCAAAGCCTGTCGGTGTTCTACCCGACTGTCGATGGGCCAAATTCATCCGTGAAGTAAATTCGGCTATATCGTCTATTAACTTTTATGCAATTCTAATATTGCCGATTTCTGTTATGTGCAAAATACCTTATCTGTAGACCCATTTAAAGCCGCACGCTTCATCAAGGAAATTGGGCTTGGCAAAGACGGAAAGGAGAGCCCGTCGAGGAAATCGCAGGCTTTCTCGATGCCGCAGAAGCCTCTTTTACGTCCTTGCCGAAGGCGACAGGGCCCAACAACGCAGCAACATTATCGCTTTATGCGTCAGTGATTATTCCTATTTATAACGGGGCACGACATATGAAAAATCTCACGCCGTTGCTAGCGTTGCTGCTGGCACGCGAAGGTATACCAACGCTGGTGCATGGCGCGCTCACCGACATCGGCAGAATCCGAGTGTGGAAATTTCTACTGCGCTTGGGCTTGCACACGCCACCAGCATAGATCAAGCAGTCCAATGCTTCGAACGATATCAACCTACTTTCATGCCAATTACGGCGCTCGCGCTAAAGATGTCACGTTTGCTCAATACGTGTTGAATCTTGGGCGTACGAAAGTCGACCCATACCCTGGTCAAATTATACAACCGTTCAACGCGCCGGTGTTGCGCCTAGCTTCCCATACGCACCCAGAATATCGTGCAAGGCTGTGTAATTGTTTCAACACCACTGCCGCAGCCGAACGCGGCGACATTTTTCTCATGCATGGCAGTGAGAGTGAAACCGTAGCAAATGCGAAAAGAGCAAAGCAAATAGAATAGTTTCACGTAGGCAATCAAACCACGCTGGTAGAAAAGCAAAATGTCGCGGAAGAAATCCTGGCGTTACCAGAAGAGCGCAACGCAAATGTTACTGCGCGCTGGATAAGCGCAGTTTTAAAGGGCCAAATTGCAATTCCCAAACCCATTTTTGAACAGGTCATGCAATGTAAAGAGGTTTGCAAAATTCTTAAACTCCGACAAAATTAGCCACATATTGATCATTAAGTGTAGTTTACACGCGGAACTAAGTGAATCACTTGCAGACAAATTACCGTCTTGCAATTTAGCCTATATAAATATATATTCGTGGTAGGTTCAGCCCGATAAATAATGCAATAAAGTTAATATTAAAAAGTAAGGAGGTCCTGTTAAACTTTGGCATTTAATTCAAAGTAATTCTGCGTAACTTTTACTTTTATTCAATTTCTTCTTGCACCAAACTTATTAGCACCGCCAAGACCGATTACATCTATGATGGTATCGTTATGGCAAAAGTTACGGCAAAAACAGTAAAAGCGACAAAACTAACCTCCGGGAGTATCCATGGACTGGGCTCTTCCATCCTTCACCTTAGCAGAACCTATTCAGTGGAATGCGTTGTTATTATTTGGCAGCTTATTAATATTAGGGTTGCTGGGTGGCTATATCGTGACGAAAACTCCTTGGGTTCCACGTATCACTGGCTATTTGCTGGTGGGATTCATACTTGGCGTTAGCGGTCTTGATCTACTCTCTGGAGACTTTCTCAGGCTGGCAAATATTTTTGCAGATATTGCTATCGCCCTGATTGCCTATCAACTTGGACGCTACGTAGATATTAGCTGGCTTCGCCGCGAAAAATGGTTGCTGGCAACAGTCATGCTGAGTTCTATGCTGTGCTTTGTATTTGTAAGCAGCGCCTTAATGTGGATTGGTACTTCGACCTTACTCGCATTATTAGGGGGAGTGCTTGCTATCGCCACCGCACCGGCAGTAATCATGGTCGTGGTCCGAGATCTTAAAGCCGAAGGTCAGGTCACCCGTCGGCTGACAGCAATGACCGCGTTGAATAACTTTGTTGCAATATTGGTTGCTTACGCATTATTGCCGGTAATCGCAAAAGAAAGCACGACGCCATTTATCACGTTGTTGGGACATACTGCATACTCACTCTTAGGATCATTATTAATAGCCTATGTTACTTATCGTTTGCTGATTCCTTTGGCACGCTTGCTGGGCCGACAGAGTAGTCGCCAGTTTGTACTCGTCATTGCAATTATCTCGCTCGCCATCGGTGCAGCTCATGCGTTGAAGCTGCCGGTCCTGCTGACAATGCTGGCTTTCGCCATTATGTCAAAGAATCTTGATCATCAATACGATTTGATGGAATTAGAGTTCGGGATCGCCAATGAGTTATTTATTGTGATGTTATTCGTCACGTTCGGAGCTTCAATTCGCCTAACCGACTTGTCGATGGTCGGTGCTTCGGTCGCCGTGTTAATCAGTGCACGCTTTTTAGCGATGGCCTGCGGCATATTCGTTTTTGCGCATTTTGCCAAAATGAAATGGAAGCAAGCCGCATTGATCACGTTAAGCACATTGCCGATGACAGAAGCTGGCCTTGGGCTGATGCAAACCATATCGTATATTTATCCGCACACCACAGCGGAGGTCCTGCCAGTGTTAGCCGGTTGCCTGATCGTATTAGAATTATGTGGTCCGATAGCGACCCAATTTGCGTTAATTAAATCTGGCGAGAGCGGCCGTGAAGCTTAGTCAAAAGACTTACACGCATTTATTCTAGCGATTCACTTGTCAAAAATATTGATGAAAAAACGCCATTGTCCAGACACAATCCTAGTTCGAACAGCTGTGTAGGTTCTAAAAAATTGCTGATAGGCATACGATAAAGGAGAAAAATATGGTCGAGAACGATGTTCCAGGAAGTCAGGAAAGTACAGGAAGTTTGCCCTTTGTACCATCCCAGCCCTTTACTATGGGTATTGAATTAGAGCTACAACTCGTCAATCGACGTAATTACAATCTAGCAAGTGATGCTGTTGACCTCTTAACCTGGATTGAGCCGCGCGATCTACAAAAGCAAATTAAACTAGAAGTGACGCAAGGCATGATCGAGCTTAACTCCGGCATCCATACCAGCGTCGCCACCCTGATCGAAGAATTGAAAGCCTTGCGCGCTGCACTTAATAAAGGCGCGCAGTACCTCAACATTGACGTCTCTGGTGGCGGTGCCCATCCATTTCAACACTGGAATGAGCAGCGCATTACTCCTGGCGCGCGCTTTAATCGCACCCATGAAAAATATGGCTATCTGGCCAAGACCTTCACGGTATTCGGTCAGCATATTCATATTGGCGTACCTAATGGCGACGATGCAATGTACCTAACACATGCGTTTTCACGCTTTGTGCCACATTTCATTGGACTATCAGCTGCATCACCCTTTTATCAAGGTGCTGACACGCAATTCGAGTCCTCGCGCAGCAACGTGGTGCGCGCATTTCCACTATCTGGTACGGCACCTGTCAGTCACCGATGGACGCAATTTGAAAAGTATTATAACGAGTTGCACCAGATCGGGATTGTCGACAGTATAAAAGATTTCTACTGGGATATTCGACCTAAGCCAGAGTATGGCACAGTTGAAATTCGTGTTTGCGATACTCCTCTCACGATAGAGCATGCGGCCCATTTGGGCTGCTACGCACAATTGCTGGCGCGCTGGATACTGACAGAACGACCATTCATGATAAACGATGATTTTTATTTACTATACCAATTCAACCGCTTCGAAGCCAGCCGCTATGGCTTAAAAGGTTCTTACGCTACTCATGGCGTAACACTGGCAACGTCGTTCAAACAATCCATTTATGCGCATTTGCTGACACACTTGCAGGATATGGAGCGTTATACACAAAATGATGCAGAACGATTAACGCTAAAACGTTTGAGCCACATGGCAAACGCGCGCCTGAGCGATGCAGAATGGCTAAGGAAAACGTTCGTGGAACGCGGCTCCTTAAATGACATGATGCGGCTATCGTCCAAATTATGGATGGGACAAGCCCCTCCACCCTACTTTCAATAGTTTTTGATACTTTAAATTTACATAACATCTAAATAACGGCAAAGTAATGATGCAATGGCAAAACAATTTGATGTCGCCGTAATCGGCGCGGGTGCCGCAGGCATGATGTGCGCCGCGGTCGCAGGTCAACGTGGTAAAAAAGTAATCCTGATTGATCACGCGACCAAGTTAGCAGAAAAAATTCGTATCTCAGGTGGTGGGCGCTGTAACTTCACAAATACTGCTACTGCACCGCAACATTATCTTTCGCAAAATGCTCATTTTTGTAAAAGTGCGCTTTCGCGCTATAGCCCCCAGGATTTTATTTGCTTGGTAAAACGTTACCGCATCAGCTATCACGAGAAGCATAAAGGGCAACTATTTTGCAACGACTCGGCTGAGCAAATTATCGCTATGTTGAAAGCGGAGTGCGATCTCGGCAATGTTAGTTGGCGCATGCCGTGCGCCGTTGCAAGCATAGGAAAAGACGGCGACATTTTCAAGATTGAGACCGGTGCCGGAAGAATATTGGCAAATAGCGTTGTTATTGCAACGGGCGGATTATCGATACCAAAGATCGGTGCCACCGATTTTGCCTATCGTATCGCCTACCAATTTGGCTTAAAAATAATTGCCCCATGCCCGGGTCTGGTCCCTTTAACATTCGACGCGAATAGGTGGCAACCATTTATACCACTATCGGGAATTACATTACCGGTCGAAGTCTTCACCGGAGAGAAAAAGTCATGCGGTTACTTCAAAGAAGATCTACTATTCACCCATCGCGGCTTGTCTGGACCGGCAATTTTACAAATTTCCAGCTTCTGGCAATCCGGTCAACCGCTTAGCCTGAATTTACTGCCAGAAATTGATCTCGCTGAAGCACTAATCGAGGGAAAAACTTCCATCAAGAAAAATTTCGGCAATTTGCTATCGCAATGGCTGCCTAATCGACTAGCGCTCGGTCTTCTTGATGCGAATAAAATTGACCCAGCATCACGGGTAACGGATACCCCAGACCACATCCTGAAAAAATTGAGCGACGCCATCAATCAATGGGCCATCGTTCCAAATGGGTCGGAAGGCTACCGCAAAGCCGAAGTCACCCTAGGGGGAATCGACACGCGCGAATTGTCCCAACAAAGCATGATGGTCAATAAAGTTCCAGGCTTGCACTTTATTGGGGAGGCGGTCGATGTGACCGGTTGGTTGGGCGGATATAACTTTCAATGGGCATGGGCTTCAGCAACCGCGGCTGGCCTGTCTGTTTAATCTCATATTACAAAATACACATTTACTTAATCAATGCAGGGCTAAAGTGAAAGGACCAAAAAACTTAATTATCAAACTTGAAAGATATTACACCATCTTATATAACGTATTAAAAAATAGTTTCCCCGATGGAAAAGACATCATGAGGCAGAGGTAAGCCTGATTGATCTGACTCAGCTTCTAAATATTGTTAAACAACCATGGATAATTTTGTCATCTGTATAACTCTTGGCTTAGCAATAGCATTAGGATATGGATCACAGTTTCGCCAAAATGGCAAGCGACGGCGATCCTCCAGATTGGTCAAATGCCCTTAAATACACCCGCGAATGGGTCAGTCCAGACAGTACTTATAGAGCCACCAATCCAAGCCATAAACGTTTAAATCAACGCAGCT
>JACMQE010000045.1 GCA_014377145.1 Glaciimonas sp.
CACCATCGCGATGGCGACCGCCTCAAGCATTGCCGATAGGAGATTCACCAACAACAAAAACTGTTGGCCCCGATCCAGCCTGGCACGCATTTCCGAGCACCCCTTCTCAAGCGATTCTATCCGTACCCCTTCTTTGACGTTATCGCGTACGATCTCGATCTCTACCAAGTCCTGAAATCCGTGCACTTGCGGCACTGCTCCTGCCAGCAATAGGCGGTAGGTAACACGAGAACCGTCTTGCACCAGATTGGTTGAGGCCAGATCTGCCAGCGACAACATCACACTTGGTGAAAAATTGACAAAACCGCTGCCGCGATCCGGTTCAGCAGACAAAATATGAGCAATGGTAAAACCGCGATCACCGAGCTTGAGCAGTGCGCCGATCTGCAAATTTAAGGTTTTAAGAATATTTTGGTCGACCCACACCGTGCCGATAGCGGGGATAGTACGTGTGAATATGCCTTTACTCTCTGGCTTATCCCCGATATAAATATTACCGTGCAACCGATAGCCGCTAGAAACTGCCTTCAACGAGGCCAGTTGGGATCGGGCATCGTCACCTTCTCCCGCTAATGCCATAATGGGAAATACGACTGTGTCTGCAATTGTCAGACCGCGCCGTTGGGCCTCACTGCGCCAGTTAGGATTGACCGGCTGGTCGGCGGCAATCGGCAAATCGGCACCTAATAATTGATGCGCATCGCGGGCCAGTCCAGCCCGTATCCGATCTGCAAAAAAACCGACCGAAGATAGCGCCCGGACCGCCACAATCGACGCCACGAATAAGAGCCGTAATTCACCCGCCCGCCAATCACATTGCGTCATGCGTAGGGAATGCTGAATCATGTGCTAAGCCTTTGAAAACCCCAGCGCAAACTATGCCACAACTTGGGCAACAACCAGATTGCAAAAATAAAGAATACCAGCAGAAATCTGAATAGGGCCCAAGGGTGATAAAACGCTTTCCATAGCACACACAACATGGTCAATTCCTCAGAAAATGAGGCCGCCCAATTGCTCAACGGTTCCGAGGAAGTATTGATCATCGCGCGATTACCGGCCTTAGTGATATGGGCGCTAGCAGAAAAAGTACCACCGACTAGTGCCACCGCAGTCATCCATGCCGGGTTATGAGTCCCATTGCCGCGGTACTCAACACAGCACCGGCTGGAATGTCTGGATCGCATCCCACATTGAATCCAGTCCAGGGATTTTATCGGCCAAAAATTCGATCACCATCAGTGACCCCACCCCGAGCATCCAAGGCTAATGCAATACATCCAGCGTGTGCGGCAGCGATATCCATTCCACACGGGAAAACAACCCGGCGACGAATAATCCCATATACAAGAAATGCCACTAGCCCAAGACAAGCCAGCAGCCATCGCTAAAGTCGAAATTGATTCAACCATGTTGCCTCGTAATCGCCCTCGGCAAAGCATCGTTAGACGGACCAGCATTGGATTAAATGCTTAAAATTTTGACACAGAGATTTTACAAGCCCCTAACACCATGCAATAATGTCGGTGCCCACACATTCAGAACACCGACAAAATAGCCGGCCAACAAAAACTATGTAGCTACAACCAATCGCGCCACCTTGACATCACTACATTGAGCGCGATGACGTAATGCATGATCCATTAATACCAAGGCCAACATTGCCTCGGCAATTGGCGTAGCGCGGATACCAACACATGGGTCGTGACGGCCAAACGTCTCCACGGTAGTCGGCACCCCTTGCTTATCGATCGATAACCGCGGAGTGCGGATGCTGGATGTCGGCTTAATTGCAATCGTCACAGTAATATCCTGACCAGTCGAAATACCACCCAAAATACCACCGGCATTATTTGTCAAAAATCCTTCAGGCGTGATTTCATCGCCATGAACCGACCCCTTTTGCACCACAGATTCAAAACCAGCGCCGATTTCCACTGCCTTGACGGCATTAATCCCCATCATCGCGTAGGCAATATCGGCATCGAGTCGATCATACAGCGGCTCGCCCAAACCGACGGGAACATTGCTCGCGACGATGTTGATACGCGCCCCGCACGAATCGCCGTCTTTGCGCAAGGCGTCCATATATTCCTCTAATGCAGAGATTTGGCTGATATTCGGTGCAAAGAAGGGATTTTCAAGGACATGTTCCCAGGATTCGAAAACAATCGGAATTTCGCCGAGTTGCTCCATACATCCTTTAAATTTCGTGCCGTAATGTTGCAACAACCATTTCTTAGCAATCGCCGCCGCCGCCACTGTCGGCGCGGTCAAGCGCGCCGAAGAACGACCGCCACCGCGGGGATCGCGAATACCGTATTTTTGCCAATAGGTGTAATCAGCATGACCCGGGCGGAAAGTCTCGACAATGTTGCCATAATCTTTACTGCGCTGATCCTGGTTGCGAATCAGCAACGTAATCGGTGTACCCGTAGTTTTCCCCTCGTAAACGCCAGATAGAATCTCGACTGCATCAGGCTCTTGACGCTGAGTTACGTGGCGCGAGGTGCCAGGCTTGCGCCTGTCCAAATCCGGCTGGATGTCGGCTTCAGACAATTTAAGACCGGGTGGGCAACCATCCACGACGCAGCCAATCGCCGGGCCATGAGATTCGCCAAAATTGGTAACTTTAAACAGCGATCCAAAGGTATTGCCGGACATGATGCTCCTGAGAAGTAGGTTGAAAATGATAATTTTATCATTGACAGAGGGACTACAGTTAGTTGGGTGACGGCTCTGCTGCCTTTTTTGCCGTTTTTATCAAGGTTTTGGCCAATGGCTGAATCACATTCAGCTGCACGTCTTGCAAACCGACCAACAATACCTGTCCGTCTGGCGCAACGCGAAACTGGCCGTAACGGGCCTGTTCACTTCCAATCACCGCGTAAATCCTGTACTTTTTGCTGGAAGTATTCAAACGTAGTGTCTGCCGGTGCGATGGATTTTCCTACCACAATTTCTAGAACCGACAATGGTCCGCGCCTGAATGAGCGCTCAGAAGGGTTCTCCTAACCCTGCGTTAAAATACTTCTCCACAGTCCGCGCAGCGCCATCGGAATCACCGGGATAGATGTATGTTCCACGATTTTCTGGATCCCCCTGCAAAATGCATTGATCTCACTGTTAATTGTCAATTTACCTCCAGGGAAGATACAGACCAAATCACCATCCGCCAGTGCCGCGGCAATATGGGCAAAGCTTTTTTCCATCGATGCTGAGTCTTCTTTTACCGGAGCAATAGAGATCGTCTTGCTATTTTTAAACAACCATGCCAACACAGGGTATCTTAAAAATACGATGATCCATCACAAAATAGATAGGCCGTGGACTAGCAGCCATGATGACGACGGCATCAACGTAGATGACGTGATTACAGACCAATACTGCCGCGCCCGTTTCTGGAATTCTGCTGATATCAACGGTACGGATGCGATATATCGTATGAATCAAAATCCAGACCAGAAAACGCACCAAATATTCTGGCACTATAGAGAAAATATACATGGCAAACATGGCGTTCAGGATCGCGGTGAATATAAGAAGCTGTGGAATCGTCAGACCCATACCATCACCTCCAGCGCGGCAACCATCATGAATAAGGCATTCATAATATTCATCCCGGGATCCTAAGCGACAGATGAGCGGGATCACAGCGGGTCTGAATCAATGTAAATAATGACACGATGTATAAAACCGCCAAACAAGCCAATCATCAGGCAGGCAAAAAAATCCGGCTGCCACCATGCTGGGCAATAAACCCAAACATATTTACCGCCATGGTATTGGTGTAACCCTGACTTGCCAGAAACAGATCAAAGCCAAACACCGATAAACCAATTGCTCCGAACGGAACTAATCCAATTTCCACTTTATGACTGGAAAGTCGTTCACAAAGCAACGACCCAGCACCTACGCCGGATGAAAAAATGGTTAGCAATAGGAAAAAAACAATATGATCCCCATGCAAATAGTTTTTTGCATATAACGGAAACTGGGCCACGATAATAGCCCTGTAAAATCAGAACCATGCGTTGCCCAGAAATACCAGGCGATTTTGGCGAGAGAAACGTAGATTACCCACCATTTCAGTAAGTGGATTCCAACTGATTTTTAAATCAAGTTCAGGGGCAGAGGTTAATGGTATCCGGCGGCTAAACAGCCAACCAACAATAGCGATGAAAATAGTGCCACCAGCGACTAATTCGATGCCCCATGGGTTATGCACGACCAGCACCGCGCCGAGAATTTTGCTTAACAAAATACCGACAAAAATGCCCATTTCGATTACACCGTTACCACCAATCAGTTCATCTTTATGGAATTGCTGGGGTAAATAGGCGTATTTAACCGACCCGAATAATGTCGCTGGCAACCCCATGCTAACTACCACTGCGATGAACAACCAGAGATTATGCGTCATCCAGCCTAGCGTTGCCAGCGACATAATGGCAATTTTTAACATTTTTACACAGCTTGTAATGCGTAATTTTTCAAACTTGTCAGCGAATTGACCTGATATCGCTTAAAGTAGCACGAATGGCAAAATAAACAATCCTGGAATCAAATTATTCAAAACCCCGGGGTCCATGCTGGTCCAGCTAAGCGTATCATAAGTCAGAATCGTCAGCAATGCGGTCTTAAAGACGTTGTCATTGAAGGCACTAAAAAACTGCCTCCAGAGGAAAGGCGCAAAGCAGCGCTGACGCGTAGCAGGGAGAATTGATTTGGTCGGCTGGATGACTGCATGAGGGTCGTTGACATCTAAATTATTGCGCTAGCAATTATAGGTTGACATTTATTTCAATCAAAGTAACGAGGATGTGAGAGCCATGGAGGAAGCAAATCGCGAAGCGCGTTTGTCATAACGTGTAGCGACTCTCCTAAATGGTTTAGTATGCGCAAAAA
>JACMQE010000046.1 GCA_014377145.1 Glaciimonas sp.
ATTCATCGCCTTGCACATGATGTAAGACAGAATCGCACCAGAAGAACCAACCAATGAACCAGCAATAATCAACATCGCATTATTTAACGAAAAACCGATACCGGCAGCAGCCCAGCCTGAGTAGCTATTCAGCATCGATACCACGACCGGCATATCCGCACCGCCAATCGGAATAATGATCAGCACGCCCAACGCAAACGCGATAATCGTCATCAAAATGAACGGCAACCAAGACTGCGTCAGCACAAAAATAATCCCTAATCCTAGCATCGTTACAGCTAACAGCAGATTGATGAAATGCTGGCCTTTGAAGCTCACCGGCACACCTTGAAACAAGCGAAATTTGTATTTCCCCGAAAGCTTACCAAACGCAATAATCGAGCCTGAGAAGGTGATTGCACCAACAAACGTACCAATAAACAACTCAATACGATTACCCACCGGCAACGCTGCGCCATGTGCAGCAATTCCAAAAGCCCATGGCTCCGCCACCGCCGCCACCGCAATACACACCGCTGCAAGACCAATCAGCGAATGCATCGCCGCGACCAACTCAGGCATTTTCGTCATCTCGACACTTTTTGCGAGATACGCACCGACACTGCCACCAACCAGTACAGCGCCAGCCAGCAGCCAGAAGCCAAAACCGGTCTCTTGTGATTCGACTTTCAATTTGATAATCAGCAATATCGTTGTAATGATAGCCAGCACCATCCCGCCCATGCCAAACGCGTTACCACGCCTTGCGGTCGAAGGATGCGATAGTCCTTTTAAAGCCTGAATAAAACACACCGAGGCAATTAGATAAAACATCGTGACCAAATTCATACTCAACATGCTGGCAATTTCAGCGCTCATCAATGCACTCCTTTATTGATGTTAGTGACTTGCGTGTCGTTCGCAATCACAACTTTGGCCTTAGGCTCTTTTTTCTTGAACATTTCTAGCATCCGTTGCGTGACCAAAAAGCCACCGAAAACATTGACCGCAGCCAGTGCCACCGCCAGTGTTCCAGCGATCTGGCCGACAATCCCCTCGGTCAATCCAGCAGCTAACATCGCGCCGATAATGATGATCGCTGAAATCGCGTTGGTAACTGCCATCAACGGTGTATGCAATGCCGGTGTAACAGTCCAGACCACGTGGTAACCAACGTAAATCGCCAGTACAAAAATGATCAGATTCGTGATGGTGTGTGTAACTTCCATGCATTCTCCCTTTATGATGACAAAACCGCAGTTGCAGACTAGCTGCGCTGAGACTCCCCTTATGTCGTTTTACTTATTGCTCCACTTATTTCATCCCCGTGATGCGGTTGCTATCATTGACAAACACCACTTTCGGCACATGTATGGCGACCTCGGCCTCTATCAACGACGCATAGGTGCAAATGATCAGAAAATCGCCCAGATGCACGCGACGCGCTGCTGCACCATTGAGTGCAATTGCCCCACTGCCACGTTCAGCACGGATCGCATAGGTCGAAAAACGCTGACCATCATTGATGTTGTAGAGCTCGATTTTTTCAAATTCAGGGATATCAGCCGCTTCCAGCAGGTCCTCATCGATCCCGCATGAGCCCTCGTAATGAAGGTCGGCTTGGGTAACAGTTGCACGATGGTAGCATATTGCGTTGCATTACTTCTTTCTCCTTAGGTCGACTCGATCGGTTTGCGCAGCATTTACCTCAGTTTTTTCTAAGTACAACACCGCTGCGGTCTGCTACCTATTTAAAATTGATTATTTACGCCGGACTTCGCCGCCGCTGCACAACAATGTAGCAGCCACGATATCATCCTCAAGATTGATCACCAATCCACCTTCCAGGTTGACGATCAGCTTCAAAAAATCCAATACGTTGCGAGAATATAGGGCTGAAGCATCAGCCGCGACTAGTGCAGCCAGGTTGCCCTCACCGATAATATGCACGCCATATTTGATGACGGTCTTGCCGGATTCAGACAATGGACAATTGCCACCCTGATCGACCGCCATGTCCAGAATCACTGAACCCGGTTTCATGGCCTTAACAGTCTCTTCCCTGATCAAAATCGGAGCCTTACGGCCCGGAATAAGCGCAGTGGTGATGATAATGTCCGCTTGCTTGGCACGCTCATGAACTGCCTCGGCCTGACGCCGCATCCAGTCTGCGGGCATTTGCCGTGCATAACCGCCAATGCCTTGCGCAATTTCGCGCTCTTCCTCGGTAATAAACGGCACATCGAGAAATTTTGCGCCCAGCGATTCGATCTGCTCCTTTACAGCAGGTCGCACATCCGACGCTTCAATCACGGCGCCTAACCGCTTGGCTGTAGCAATCGCCTGTAAACCAGCCACGCCTGCGCCCATGATCAGCATGCGTGCTGCTTTGACCGTCCCCGCAGCGGTCATCAGCATCGGCATAAAACGTTGATACGTATTCGCCGCCATCAACACTGCCTTGTAACCGGCGATGTTCGCTTGCGAGGACAGTACATCCATCGATTGCGCACGCGAGGTGCGTGGGGCGGCTTCGAGCGCAAACGCAGTCAGCCCATGACTTGCCATCAGCACAATATTGTCGACATCGAATGGATTCAGCATCCCGATGACTAATGTGCCGCTTTTCAGTAGCACATATTCCTCTGCCGCTGGTGCGCGGACCTTCAGAATTGTTTCCGCCCCGAATGCCTCTGCCGCAGTACCTATTTGCGCACCTGCCGCAGCGTAAGCCTCGTTAGTAATACTAGAAAAAGTGCCAGCGCCAGCCTGCACCACGACTTGATGTTTTGCCGCCACCAGCTTTTTGACAGTCTCTGAGGTCGCTGCAACACGGGTTTCACCCGGCCGCGTCTCGGCGGGAATACCGATTTTCATGTAATTCTCTCTCATTATAAAATTCTTGTAGGCGCTTCGCTATGCGAATGCACCGTTACCCAATACAAAGCGATGCTTAGAACGATAGCGCAATAATGCAACCAAGGCACAAAAATACCGCTCGACACAACACGATATATTCTCATGGCGTTAGTTTTTTGAAACAACTAAAAACCGCCTGTAATGGTTAACCCGGCTAACTCTAGGAAAGATTTTAGCGGAAATTTTATTTTATTCATAAACAATATGACATGGCCCCTAACGCCAACTGCTGCATTATGTTGCAACGGATACACGATCTTGGGTGGGTTGATCGAAAAGTTGATAGCCACGTTAAAATATTAGCTTACTTGAGAAATTTATGAATAAAGTTTGGAAACCCTCCATCATAGCTGCGGCCATTATTGCGCGTGACAGCCGCTTTTTGCTGATCGAAGAATATACTAGTGATGGCATACGTCTCAATCAGCCAGCCGGTCATTTAGATGCACATGAATCATTGATTCAAGCCGTAGTGCGTGAAACACTGGAAGAAACAGCCCACGATTTCACACCAACCGCGTTGGTCGGTGTTTATTTAGCCCGCTATTTCTCCGCTCGCAGTGGCAAAGGCAGCACTTATTTGCGGTTTGCCTTTTGCGGAACCCTAGGTGCAATCCATGATCGCCCCCTCGACTACGGCATTTTGCGAGTCCTGTGGATGTCGCGAGACGAATTAGCTACGTGCCCGGAACGTCATCGCAGCCCGCAAGTTTTGGAATGTGTCGACGATTATTTACGCGGCGACCGGATGCCGCTATCGGTACTGCACACCGATCCAAGTGTGCTTGGAAGTGAGGGGGGCAAGCATGTCTAATACAACTAAATTAAAAAAACGCATCGTCATCGGTATGTCAGGCGGGGTTGATTCATCGGTCTCAGCATGGTTACTTAAACAACAGGGTTATGAAGTTATCGGCCTGTTTATGAAAAACTGGGAAGAAGACGACGACTCTGCATATTGTTCCACCCGGGAAGACTGGATCGATGCGGTCAGTGTTGCCGATGTAATTGGCGTAGATATTGAAGCGGTGAATTTTGCAGCTGAGTACAAAGATCGTGTATTTGCTGAATTCCTGCGCGAATATCAGGCTGGTCGCACCCCCAACCCCGACGTGTTGTGCAATGCCGAAATCAAGTTCAAAGCCTTCCTCGATCACGCAATGAAACTCGGCGCAGATATGATCGCCACAGGCCATTATGCGCGCGTCCGGCAGGCCCCGGCTGGCAACTTTGAGTTGCTAAAAGCGCTGGATGCCAGCAAAGATCAAAGCTATTTTTTACATCGCTTAAATCAGGGCCAACTGTCTAAAACTCTATTTCCACTAGGCGAAATCCAAAAAACCGAAGTCCGCAAAATCGCCGAACAAATTCAGCTGCCAAACGCAAAAAAGAAAGATTCGACTGGCATTTGCTTTATTGGTGAGCGACCTTTCCGAGAATTCCTGAATCATTACCTTTTATACCAACCCGGCCCGCTGAAAACCGAGGCTGGCGATACCGTCGGCCAACATGTCGGACTGAGTTTTTATACGCTGGGACAGCGCAAAGGGATCGGCATTGGCGGCATGCAATCACATAAAAA
>JACMQE010000047.1 GCA_014377145.1 Glaciimonas sp.
AAATTTCGGCATTGGCATGGTTGCCGACAATACCTAATTTGACCGCCGTAATTTCAATCCGATCCACCAGCACTTGCGCTTGTTGACGGACTAAATCTGCCGCCATATGTTCTGGATATGGCCAGCAGCAAATCCTAGCATGGCCTGCGGCCCCAGACGATAGGTATTGAAAGTATTCGAAATACTGCCAATTTCCACCTGATGAAGAGATTTCAAAGACTTATCACACGTTAAATAAATGGGTTTGAGGATTCTATTCAGAAGAAATACAAAAATATTCTGGCCTATTGAGATCTGTGATTGGCTTGCTGTTGAAAACAATGGCGCTGTTCAAAAACGCAGTATTAGAGGCTGCACCAAGGTATGGTATTCGACGTTGATGATACCTGCTTGCAGACTCTCTATCCAAAGGGCGAAGAAAAAGAAGCCGAGAAATTTACCTGCTCGATTCAGCAAGGCCCATACAAAGTGTTCGAACGCCACGGCTTGGTCTTTGCTTATATGAGATTGCCAGAAAAAGAACCGCCGTTCCCTGAATGGGAAACAAATTTTACCGTCTATTCTGACACTAAATTAGTGCCGTACAGTAATTTTCAGCATCGTAACTGGCTACAGGGTGCAGGACAATGCTGCAGATAATTATTATCCAAAGGCAATGGATAACTCGACCAATGTTGTGGATAAGAACTATTGGACGATGAGAATAGCAAGATGATTGGCTGGCGCGTGATGGGACCGAATATTGATATGCAGGGCATCGATGATGAAGAAATGGCGGGCTACGAAACCATCGATTTTCTAGAAAGTCAAGTCGCGATAAGGTGATCAGAGCGTTTTGGTAAATATAAATTGGAAGACTTCCCGCCGATTCCATCTCACCACCGTGAGCGTGATTGCTATAAGGACGCGCACCAAGTGCTAGGTGACTAAGAGGCGATTATCAGTCAACGCCCTATCGCGCTGTACATGCGCTGGAAAATCCGACCAAATTTGATGTAGGTGTTTTCTTATTTTGAAAGCTTCTTCCCGATGCGGTAGGCGGTGCGCAGCTCAAATCCCAAAGCCAGTACGGAAAATTTTTATGAATGGTTGCAGAATATTATAAAGGTGCGCCGAATAGCTATTGCAGCGGTAATGTATTAGAGGTCGCCGAGACTGCAACAATCGAAAAAAATGGAGCAATCTATTAAGAAGTAAATTGGAATGGATAGTGCCCGGGGTGCTTTTCTGCATTAAATCGGCATTCAGTCACTATCTTTCTACTTCGCTACCGATGACCGAACGCGGTCGCTTTTTTGGTCTGACAAGTGTCACGTAGTTGTTATTCTTTAGAGTAATTTACTGTTTGGATGTAAATACGGCTGTTGGTTATTTTTTATGACCTGACACGACGAAAGGCCATCCTGATTGATCGAGGCGATATAGCTGACTGAGACGATGGCGAGTTTTTGTATTGCCTTGGATTGTTGCGCGCGCATTGTTAATTATCTGCATTGATACTTTGAGAGTGGGATGGCGCATTACCGTCGATGACGTCCAGGCAGATGTCGATGCCTTTGCAAACATCGTTTACACATTCGAGTAAGTCGCAAAGAAAGTAGCGTTGTGCGTATTGGTGATGTAGTCGGGCGATCTGGGTTGATCGCTTGAGAGATTGGGTTGTGGAGATTGTTCGTGTGCATGGGTAGTTGGCATCAATCTATCCTTTAGTCGGGTTTTTAGCCTTGTCAGTTGGATAACGAATGACGGGATAGACAGACTGGTTTACACCAGTAAGCCCTAGGGCTTACTGGCTATGCCGTCCAAAGGGAACTAGCATTAGTGCAGACTAAGGTTGCACGGTCTACGTATCCTTACATTCAAGCTGTCATACTTGTGTTCTTTTTTGACGAATGTTGCCAGCTTCATCGTTGATCATGATGTAATTTTCGAAAAAAACTGTGGCATCCTGCGTAATTAGATCGAGCAAACGTCTAGTCGCTGCCCAGGCCGTGCTATAGATCGTATGTGTATGACACATCACGATGATATCCGAGTGCAATTCATGCACCATCGAATCCAAACGAATCCGGCACGATTCAACGCATAATCACCTTTCACTACTTCGCCTTTATGATCGGTAAGGATCAGATTGGAGACCTTTACCTTTACCTGCGAGAAATGAACTGCCATCGGATTGCTCCAATACAAATTTGGAAACTCCGAATTGTATAAGGTCAAATGACCTTCAAAACTATAATCAAAACCATGTAACGTAAACGCACGGCATGCTGCGATTAACCGCTCTTTGCGATGCTGGCGCTTCTGCACATAGCTTTTAAACGTTGGCATCGTTGCAAATTTGAGCCTTTTTTGTTTAGGCTGGTACAGCGATATGCGGTCGGCTACTTCAGACATAATTTTCTCCTTTAAGACTAAATCTTTTGTGACTCATCATTCAATGGCATGTCGTTGTGGGTAATGCTATTTCTGCGCTGAGCGCTCGGTGTCTGGTGCTGCTAAGGTGCCAATTGGTCGGTTGTTACGTTATTGCGTTGGAACGATGGCAAGCGTTGGTGAATGATTGCAAATACGATCATCGAACCTCGGAAGCACCTTGACAAATGCTTCTTTTTTACCAATATTGAATTCAATTCACCTATAACTATTCGAAATTTCCCCGTTTCTTTTCACTCCGCGCATTCAATTCTGCCGCAAGGCAAAGAAGCTTCGTGCTTGTGGCCCAAGAGTTGTATCTGACGCCATCCGCCATTAGCCACCAAATCCGTGGACTCAAAAAATATTTTAAAAAATCGCTGTTTGAAAGACTTACCCGGCGCTTTGAACTGACGCTGGATGGCAAGCAGTTGCTGACTGGCTTATCGCGGACATTTGATTTGATAGAGTCGTCATGCGCCGATTTAAGTTTACCGACTGAGACAGAATCCCTTGCCGTGCATTCCACACCTAGCTTTGCCGCCAAATGGCTGGGGCCGCATTTGTGACATTTTATGCAGCAAAATCCATCAATCACCATTCTGATGTCGTCTAACGCGGACTCGATTGATCTGATTCAACACGAAGAGCTCGATATTGCGATTGCCTAGGGCGCTGCAAAACAGTACTCGGGCGTCAATATTGAAGCACTGGGAACCGAGGTAATCACGCCACTTCCCCACCCAAGCTATTGAAAAGAAGGCTGAGATCGACCTCAATGAGATGGCCCATTTCACGCTAATCAATTCGCAGCTTAATCCGATGGCATGGCAAAACTGGTTTGATCTACATGGCATTAATCTTCCGGATAGATCTCGACCATTATTTGCTCGCGGATCACTGGCGATTTCTGCGGTGCTCAACGGCCTTGGCGTGGCGCTTGAAAGCACCCGTCTGGCAAAATGACTTCTCCTGCTATATTTCTAACGTCGCTGAGAATGGCCCAGCGGGCCACACTGACGTCTTTTTCCAGAATGACACGACTGACAATTTTTTCAAGTTGCGAATGATTGCTAGGCGAGGTAATAAGTTGGCCCGCAACTAGTTGCGTTCCTGATGGCAGGTCTTCGCTATGCAGCGATTGGACGACCAGATGTAGCATGCGATTGAGCATGTGCAGTATCAGGGTGCGAACTTGTACTTCATCATCCTGGCGGCAGACAATGGACAACCGATACACCAACTCGATCTCGCTGGCGCTTTGCAAATCTCGTCGATTGATCAGATACGAAACACTACGCAGCAAAACGTTGGTGCCAAGTATGGCTGCCGCGCCAATCCCCGCTTCAAGTGGATGCCCCCACAAAACCACACAGCATGCCGACTGCTGCTGAGCACCATAGCGTTGCGGCAGTATTCAGGCCACGTACAATGGCACCTTCGTGCATGATAACGCCAAACCTAAAAATCCAATACCGGATACGACATAGGAAACGATCCGGGTTGCGCCTTGTGGATTGGATTCAAATGCAGACACCATCACAAACAGCGTGCACCTATTGCTACCAATGCGTTAGTGCGTAGATCCGCCATACGCTGGCGTATCTGACGTTCGGCACCAATCAAAGCCCCCAATGTGAGCGCAAGCAGCACTCGTATTAAAAAATTTTCCATTCCATTATCAACACCTCAACGTCAGGTTGCCACGCATTGCAGAACGCGCACAAACGCATGGACAACATGTAGCCTGCACCGGAGCAGCATTTCTGTGCGCACAAGCAGGGAACTAAGGATCAATCAAAAAGGATGGGAGTATAAAGTGAAGATGGCGATAATCGTAGCTATAACAATCACCAGAAAATACGATCTACAGAGCGACAAACTGAATAATTCAAAACCATTCAGAACAACTGTCCAAGATAAAAACTCCAAGAAACGTAATCAGCCGAATTTTACTGAGCTGGGTGAAGCATATCAAGCCACAATCAGCAAGCATCATTGCGAACTTACTAGTTCCATTTTTAATATTGTTGCCACTTACCGCTTGTCATCCTTGCACCATCCGCTAGCGCAGCGAATTAGCAGTCTGCACAAAATTACACCCCTATTACACCATTGTCACTTTTTCTTCGGCATCAGCAGCCAGTTTGCGTAAAGTATACGCGGCTGCGACTAATCCAAAAGTGGCGGTGACGACCACTGCCGAGCCATAGCCAGCGCAATTTAAACCGGTTACGCCAGCGGTTTCCTGATTGTCTGTCGAACACACTGCTTGGTTTATCGGCAGGCGCAAAGGCTCTGTTGAAAATACCGCATCAATTCCAAATTTACTTTTTTCACCGCTTGGAAAACGGTATTGCGAACGCAACAATTTGCGCACTTTGGCTAACAACGGTTCTTGCTCGGTCCGCGCCAGATCGCGCACGTCAATACAAGTTGGATCAACCTGTCCGCCAGCGCTGCCAATGGTGATCAAACGTATACTATGATCGCGGCAATACGCAATCACTGCCGTCTTTGCACGCACGTTGTCGATAGCGTCAATAACGTAATCGTAGCGATTTCCGCCTAGCATTTCTTCCAGATTATCTGTGTTGATGAAATCTTCGACTTCAGTGACCTGGCAATAAGGATTAATTTGTTTAATGCGCGCCGCCAGCGCGGTGACTTTGGCCTGGCCCAAGGTGTTGGTTAAGGCGTGAATCTGCCGATTGACATTCGATTCAGCCAGATTATCGAGATCGATCATGGTCAAGTGACCAACCGCACTACGGGCCAGCGCCTCAACTGCCCAAGAGCCGACGCCACCCACACCGATGATGCAAACACGCGCCAGCCGAAAACGCGTCAACGCTGCCGTCCCATACAGGCGTGCAATGCCACCGAAACGACGATCAAAATTGATGTCTTCGGCGCTGATGGTATCTAAAATCGGGAAGGTCTGAGATGGCGTAATGGATGAGGACATGAGTTCTGACAAGACGTAAGTTAATAAACGACTATTAAGCAATATTAATGGGCTATCTTAGAAGAAGCATTAAATGCGCACCTATTTTACCGATACATTCTTATTCACGTATTGCAGAGAAATGGATTGACGATAGCCTCTAAAATTGGGCTTTATCCAGAATAATGCGCGAGAATGGTATCCGTGCTCATCATAAACGGCGCTAAAGGATGACTACGGACTCGAAACACGGCCTTCTATTTAAGGAGAACCTGCTAAGCCGAAAATTGATACCAGCTGCACCAAATCAAGTTTTGACTTTGGACATTACCTATTTTTGTACCTATGAATGCTAATTATATCTGGCTATCGTTCTTGACATGTTCAACCAAAAAGTAATTGGCTGGTCGCTCAAGCCACGCATGACGATCGATAGCGTGATGGACGCTTTAAAGATGGTATGTGGTTCCGTAAAAGACGTGCAACAGGATTCATGGATCACTCGGATCGTGGCAGTCAGTACGCCAGCTACACGTTTCAAAAAATTCAAGGAATTCGGTATGTTCTGCTCGATGCAGTAGAACAGCTAATTGCTGGGACAACGTCCCTACGGAAATTCGGTTTAACAGCTTCAAGAATGAACAAGCACGCATATTCTGCGTTACTTTAGCCGTGCCGACATGAAGACGATCAGTTTTGCGTACATTAAAGTGTTTTATAATCGCAATTGGCAACATTCGACGCTTGGTTATCGATTACCAATTCAGCATCTCGAAATATGGGCTAGTGAGCAGAAGAAGGAGAAACTAGCATTATAAAGTTTATCCCATGGAAGACGAAATATCGAAGGAAGCTCATATTCATCATTTACGCGTTTTCGATAGCAGTGTTCTAATGAAAGCAGTTTCGTATTGGCACACACATCCTTGTTGCACTATTTCATCGCCTCACTTTAGCCAGGATAATTATGGGTAATTCCCTTTTTGATACGGCCCCTGATTTTGGTCAGCCGATTGCCGCATTCAAACACTGTCACGAGCAGATACGCAAACAACTTGCGGCGCTAGAACGGCTGCAAGCACACTTGCCCGAACAAAGTACAAACGAGGAAGTGCAACAAACCGTGGCAGAGATTCTGCGTTACTTCACCAAAGCCGCACCGCATCATCAACAGGATTTATTTCCAATGCTAACTGCTACTGCCAAAGATAAGGATGCAGCGGTCCTACAACGATTGGGGCCAGAGATTATTAGTGAACATCTCCAAATGGATCAACTCTGGCAAAAGCTGGAAACACAACTGATCTTGTTACAAACTGATAATACTGCCAACATTTCGCATACGGATGTCTCGCTTTTTTTGCGGCCTGTACCTAGCGCATATGGAGAAGAAAGAAGCCTGGATCGCACCGATGACAAAACGCATTTTAGTGATGCACAAATGACCCAGTTGGGAACCGCCATGCAGCGCCGCAGAGGAATTTCCGCATGAACCAAAAAACTGACAAACTTTCCCTATCGATTGCTGATCTTCGGATCGATTACAGTCACTCTAGCTTGTCCAAAGCCGATCTGCTGGCCGATCCAATGGCGCAGTTTGGAAAATGGCTGGGTGAGGCAATTAGTGCACAGGTTCCAGAACCTAACGCCATGAGTCTGGCAACGGTAAATACTGACGGAAGGCCTTCATCGCGCATTGTTCTGGTAAAAATTTTTGATGCTGGGGGCATTACCTGGTTCACTAATTACACAAGTCGAAAAGGTAAAGAATTGGCACACAATCCCTATGCAGCGCTGTTATTTCATTGGGTCGAACTAGAACGCGAAGTACGTATTGAAGGAAAAGTTGAACGTGTCTGCAATGCCGACAACGACGCTTATTTTGCAAGCCGTCCGTTACGCAGCCGTCTGGGTGCAATTGCCTCGGCACAGAGCCAGCCGATTGTGAATCGGGAGTTGTTAGAGGCTAATTACGCCCAAGCTGAAGAAACCTTTGGAGAACACCCTCCGCGTCCGACAAGCTGGGGAGGGTACAAGCTTTTTCCAGATACGGTAGAATTTTGGCAGGGGCGCCATTCTCGGCTGCATGACCGCATTCTGTATATGCTGGATGATAACGGCACTTGGCAACGGCAACGTTTACAACCTTAATAAAGTACATGGCGATGTACAAAGCCAGACACAAATACAGATAAAAAACGGCAGTGAACACCGGCAAAATTATGTTTTAAGTAGAGCTTGCAAAAGCATATTTCCGATAAATCCAGTGTTACTGGAGAAAAGATCGTGTTCTGGGGAAAAACTTACAGACTGGGTGGATAGTATCCGCAATCACACTGCATTACCATTGAGGCTTGAATTGTGGAACGGTGAACGGTTTGATTTTAGTACCAGCAATCCCCTAAAGTCATCATCCGCGTTCCACACGCATCTTCTCTTGGCTATCTACTAACACCTTCCTTGTTTAACCTGGGCGGGGCTTATGTAGAAGGAAAAATTGAGGTCAAAGGCAAACTTAAGTACATCATTGTCATTACCAATACATTAGACGCCACTCACCTCAAACCAGAAGGAAAACTCGGTCGGATTAGACGCAGCATCCGTCATAACAAAGCCAAAGATGCGGAAGCGATTTAATATCATTACGATGTTTCAAACCATTTTTACCAGCTATGGCTGGACCAGAATATGGTGTATTCGTGCGCTTATTTTGAGAACGGCGACGAAGATCTGTACATGGCTCAGCTCAAAAAAATTGATCATATTTTGACAAAAATTCAGTTACAACCTGGGCAGATATTATTTATTGGATATTGGGTGTGGTTGGGGAGCTCTTGTATTGCGTGCGGCGCAAAAATTCGATGCTAAATGTGTCGGCGTGACGCTCTCTGAAAATCAGTACGCACTTGCCAAAAAACGGATAGCAAAAGCGGGCCTTATGGATCAGATTGAAATCCGCCTGCAGGACTATCGCAACGTCACCGGAAAATTTGATCGCATCACCAGCGTCGACATGTTTAAACATGTCGGTCTGAAGAAGCTACCCATGTATTTTTCGCGCATACAGTTAATGCTGAAAGACGATGGCAGGAGGGGGGGCTGGAGGTCATGGATGTCGAAAATTTGCGTCGACATTATGCAAAAACTTGCAGCATATGGGCCGATAATTTAGAAACCCATTCGGATGAAGCCAGGCAAGCATCGGACGACCGCCTCTTCGCATCTGGCGTTTATATCTGGCTGGTAGCGCGTATGGTTTTGAAATGGACTGAATATCGCTTTATCAGGTCGTTTGCCGAAAGACGGGGCGCAGTGCAACTGTGTTGCCATGGTCACGTCGATATATCTATGATGAGACTTAATTTTCGATATTCGGCACGCAGTCGGTATAAAGACAAAAAGACTGTCCTCCCCGGCAGCTTTTTTATTTGGTCTTGCTAATATTAAATATGGCCTTCCGTTCACATTACCCGATCAAGCCTTTATTTGATCGATAAAGATTTTGCGTAGTTTAGCAACTTTCGGGGCAACAACAAATGTGCAATAACCTTGCAGCGGATGTTGTTTGAAGTAATTCTGGTGATAATCCTCGCCCTTGTAATAAACATCAGTCGCACTCAGTTCGGTCAAAATCGGCGCATTCCAGACACATGCCATTTCCGCTATGACTTGCTTTGCTGTTTGTTGCTGCTCGGACGATTGATAATAAATTACTGATCGATATTGCGTCCCAATATCGTTACCTTGTTGGTTTAACGTCGTCGGATCATGTATCGTGAAAAATATCTCTAGCAATTTACGAAAACTGACTTGTATATTATTAAAAGTGATGAAGACTACTTCCGCATGACCAGTCGAGCCATCGCATACTTGCTCATATGTCGGATTAATAATATGGCCGCCGGTATAGCCTGATTCAACATGCTCAACACCCTTAATTTCCTGATACACCGCTTCCGTACACCAGAAACAACCGCCCCCAATAACTGCAGTTTCGATAGCCATTCTTATTTCCCAATATTTTTATCATTAATGTTAGCTTTAACGTAATTTGACTGGATTTACCTACTTTCCCGAGAATTTTGTTTTGCCTGTGTTATTTAGATGTGGCGTGAGTACATGCATAAACCCCCCTGAAGATTTGAGATTTTTTGATTCCTGCACTTTCGAACGCTGGTTGCTAAATCGCTATCAAAATTTATAGCCTACCGATAAAAAACTGATAAGCCAACAAACCAATGCGCATCGAAGTTGTAGTTGGCACCGGCACTGATGATTGGTGCAAGCGAGCTGCTTAAATTGGCGCTCGTCTTAAATGCCGTCGTTTGCCCGCGACTAATGTTGTCACTCAAGTTCTGCTGGAAGGCATCATCTAATTTAACATCCGAGTACCACACATAAGTAGTACCGGCACCAACGAATGGGCGAAACTGGCTATTTTGTTACCAAAATAGTATTTGACAAGAAGCGCCGGGCTCAATTGTTTTGCCGAACCAATATGCAGACCTTTCAAACTACCTTGTCCATCGAGTTTGAATTTTGGCAGGATACCAGCATCACCGGATATTACCCAATTATCAGTGATGAAATAGATAAATTGCGAACCTAACGTATCTGCATTACTTACGCTAGCACCATTATTAGGAATAGTTTGACCGCCAATAACCAAATTCTGACTAGAATCTTGCGGTGCTAGATGAAACCAACCTATACCGAATATGTTATCGCCCGCTTGCCGCGCCATTGCAGGCATGACAGCCGTTGTCGCTAAGGCTATGATGCAGCAACTTTTGGCATTATGACAAAATATTTTTTCATATGTTTTCTCCAGTGTTTACTAACATATTTAAATACAACGTTTAAATATTAGTTTTAAATTGATATTTAAAACTTACACAAAATTGTCCCAACAAGGCGTGTCGACGAAGATAGTACGCTGTACGGCTAGACAAGCACAACGCTGCTGGGACAATTTGCGTAAGTCCTAATTAATTTTCACATTCACTATCCTTTGGCACCTGATCGTATAGTTATTATTGACTGACTGGCGCCCTACTATTATTTCTTTTTGAATGTGGATATATAGCTAATTTGTAGCATTTCTTTACGTCAACAATATTTGATATGTTTATTCTTAAAAAGAACGTACGCGCTATTCCTTTTAGTAATATGGCAGCTTTGAATTCATTTGACTAGCGTTGTAACATTTTTTCCTCAAAAAACTTATGGTTGCAAAAATTTGGAGAAAATTTTGGTTGTCACGTGCGCGGCGCGGCGCAGCCGATCATTAATACCTTGCCAAGCAATATCCTGTGGTGGTGCCTCGACCACGATCACATCGGCGGCGGCCCGATCCAGATCGCGCAGCGCGGCGTAAAGGTAATATGCGTAAACGTGCGGTACATTGGGCATCGGATGATACCCAACCAGCGGCACAGCGTTCTCCGCGCCAACCGAATAGGAAATTAATGCCAGTCGCTGTCCTGCCTGATGCAGTTGCACCAAAGTTGCCAGCAAACGCGCTGGCAATATCTGCAATACCGGCGTGTGTGGTGCATAATGTGACTTTAGCATGCCAGAAGCACGCGGTGCTGCAACATCCGGTGCTTGCACTTCCTCACCTAAAACGGCAGAAATCGCCGCTACGCTGATGTCGCCTGGACGCAAAAGCACAGGACCAAAAGTCACCACCCGTGACAAGTCGATAATGGTCGACTCAATCCCGACTTCACTCTGTCCACCGTCAAGTACATAGCCAATAGGACTATCTGCACCATCACCAAATTCATCTCGCACATGCTGCGCGGTAGTAGGACTGACGTGACCAAACTTGTTAGCCGACGGACCTGCAATACCGCCCTTACCACCTTTGAATTCGCGTAATAACGCTTGTGCCACTAGATGCGATGGGCAGCGGATAGCAATAGAAGTCTGTCCGCCAGAAAGAGCGCTGGAGACGTGTACCGCACGCTGTAAAATCAGCGTCAACGGCCCGGGCCAAAACGCTGCAATCAAATGCTGCGCCTGTAGCGGAATCACCCGCGCCCAATAAGCAAGATCAGCCCCTGGCGCGATGTGAACGATGACAGGATGATTTGATGGGCGGCCTTTGGCGATATAAATATTCGCTACCGCAACTGGATTTTCCGCATCGGCGCCAAGGCCATAGACAGTTTCACTAGGAAATGCTACCAGCTCACCGGCTTCTAGTTTGCGTGCGGCCAGCTGGATGGCCGGTAGATTAATCAACACGGATGCAGACGACTTATCCATTACAAAACAATGCCGAGAATAGCGCAGGCTACGGTTAGTTGCGCGTGCGCTTGCCCGAGCGTGAGCGCGATAAACGTTATGTGACCCATTTTGCGGGCGCGGCGCGCTTCGGTTTTGCCATATAAATGTAGTACAGCGCCGGGCAATGCCGTAATCTGGTCCCAGGCCGGTTCGCGCACTTGATCGCTATCATCCGTAAACCAGAGATCGCCCAAAATATTCAGCATGATCGCCGGTGAATGCTGGCGCGTGTCGCCCAACGGCATACGTGCCATCGCCCGAACCTGCTGCGCAAACTGACTAGTAATGCAAGCGTCCATCGTGTAATGGCCGCTGTTGTGCGGACGCGGGGCCATTTCATTGATCACTAACAAACCATCTTCCAATACAAAAAATTCAATACATAAGACACCAACATAACCAAGCTGACCGACGATTGCTATTGCTGCATCCTGAGCACGTTTAGCCGCATCAACACCGATATTCGGCCCGGGTACAGTGGTAGTGAACAAGATACCATCACGATGTACGTTCTCTGCAATCGGATAGACCATAGCGGCCCCATCAGCCCCACGGACAACCAGCACAGATACTTCGTATGCCAGCGGTAGCATTTTTTCGAGGATGCAATGGACGCCGTTCATTGCGGCATACACGCTGCGCAACGTATCCCGCGTCTGCACCCGTGCCTGACCTTTGCCGTCGTAGCCCAATCGTACAGTTTTAAGGATGCCAGGTAGCAGCTCGGGGGGAACACTGTCAATATCCGCAGCGGATGCAATGGTTTTATAAGATGCGGGAAAGATGTGGGATTGCACACTGCATTGGATAAAGAATTCTTTTTCTGCTATTCGATCTTGCGCAATCGAGACGCAAGCAGCTTTTGGCGCAATAAAAATATTTTCTGCCAGAAATGCTAAACTGCGATGCGAGACATTTTCAAATTCTGTGGTGACAGCCACGCATAACGTGGCCAGCTCAGCCAAGGCAACTTCATCATCGTACTCAGCCAAAATATGCCGCTCAGCGACGTGCGCTGCCGGACAATACTGCGCCGGTTCCAATACTGCGACTTTATAGCCCATCGCCTGTGCAGCTTGGGCAAACATGCGACCCAATTGACCACCGCCCATCACGCCCAACCCGGTTGCAGGAGCGGCTGTGGGTATAAATGGCGCGAGCGCCGCCGCATCTGTCAATGTGAATTTTTTTCCATATTGCGCACTGCTCATAAAGGAGATAATTCCATATCAAGTGCAATCTGGGTCTGCCGAGCACGGAACGCCAGCAGTTTTTCCGCGAGTAGATTATCGGTACAAGCCAACATCGCTATCGCTGACAAGGCCGCATTCGCTGCACCGGCTTCGCCAATCGCGTAGGTAGCAACCGGAATACCTTTGGGCATCTGCACAATAGACAACAACGAATCTTCACCTCGCAGATACTTAGACGGCACCGGCACACCCAACACCGGCACGATCGTTTTAGCAGCAATCATGCCGGGCAAGTGGGCTGCGCCGCCAGCACCGGCAATAATAGCCCGCAAGCCGCGTGTGCGTGCTGTTTCGGCATAAGCAAACATCTGATCCGGCATGCGATGCGCAGAAATCACCTGCGCTTCATGCTCGACACCAAACTCAATCAGTATGGCAACAGCATGTTGCATCACGTCCCAGTCAGAGGAAGAACCCATGACGACGCCGATCAGCGGTGTATTTTGTTCGCTTAGAGGCATGATTAATCCTTCAGTTTCTTACTAGTCAGACGTTCTAAAGCTTCACGGTACTTGGCACCGGTTTTCTCTATTACGTCTGCCGGCAAAGCCGGGGCGGGTGCGGTTTTTCCCCAGCTGGTGATGGTTTCCAGATAATCTCGTACAAATTGCTTATCGAATGAAGGCGGGGAAATACCGACTGCGTAGCTTTCCGTAGGCCAAAAACGTGACGAATCAGCAGTTAATACTTCGTCCATCAAATGTAGCTGACCCTGCTGATCGAGGCCGAATTCGAATTTGGTGTCCGCAATAATGATACCGCGTGTCGCCGCATAATCGGCAGCAGCTTTGTACAACTGAATACTGATATCCCGAATATTGGCGGAGAGTTCGGTACCAATCCGACGCTCCATGTCGTCGTAACTGATGTTCTCGTCATGATGCCCCATTTCGGCTTTGGCCGCTGGCGTAAAAATAGGTTCATCAAGCTTGGCAGCCTGTTGCAATCCGACCCGCAACGTCAAACCACAAACCGCACCGGTAGCCTGATAATCTCTCCATCCTGAACCGATAATGTAACCTCGCACCACCGCCTCGATCATAATAGGTTCGAGACGCTTGGCGACGACTGCCCGACCCCGGACTTGATTTGCCTCTTCCGACGTCACTACGCTTTCCGGGGAAATACCGGTCAGATGATTCGGTACGATGTCTGCCAGCTTCTCAAACCAGAAATCACTCATCTGATTCAATACTTTACCTTTGTCAGGAATCGGCTCGTTCATCACGACATCAAATGCTGATAAACGGTCGGTGGTCAGTATCAAAATTTTATCGATACCAACGGCATAATTGTCGCGCACTTTTCCTGTACCCAACAGCGGCAAAGAAATAATTGAAGATTGGTACAGGCTAGTCATGGTTATTCCAAAAGTAGAAATCAGGCGGGAAGAAATAATCACCGTCTGGTTGTTTATTATGGATAATGTGGTGGATCAATGCACGCAGAATTTATTCCACGCATTCTTACTGCACGATTTGCGCAAGCTCGCCTTTTTTGTATTTCTCTGCTATTTTTTCCAGCGATAATGGTTTGATCTTAGCGGCCTGACCTTCACAACCAAATGCCAGAAAACGTCCTTTCACTACTGCCTTAGCGGCTTCTCGTGCTGGTTTCAGGTAATCGCGTGGATCAAACTTGCTTGGATTTTCAATCAGATAACGACGGATCGCACCAGTCATTGCCAGACGAATATCGGTATCGATATTGATCTTGCGCACGCCGTGGCGAATGCCTTCCTGAATTTCTTCCAATGGCACACCGTAGGTTTCGTTCATGTCACCGCCAAATTCACGAATCTCCGCCAACAATTCTTGCGGGACTGAAGACGAACCATGCATCACCAGATGAGTATTTGGAATACGTAAATGAATTTCCTTAATACGCTCAATCGCTAGAATATCGCCAGTAGGCTTACGTGAAAATTTATACGCGCCGTGCGAAGTACCAATCGCAATTGCCAGTGCATCGCATTGTGTTCTCTGCACGAAATCTGCCGCTTGCGTGACATCGGTCAGCAACTGTTCTCGGGTCATTTTTCCATCAGCACCATGACCGTCTTCTTTGTCACCCATCATGGTTTCCAGCGAACCAAGCACGCCCAGTTCGGCTTCGACCGTGACCCCAATCGCGTGGGAAAATTCGACCACTTTGCGCGATACTTCAATATTGTAGTCGTAGCTGGCAACCGTCTTACCGTCTTCAGTCAACGAACCGTCCATCATCACAGAGGTAAAGCCGGAGCGAATCGCTGCCATGCAGATCGCTGGATTCTGGCCGTGATCCTGATGCATAACAACAGGAATGTGCGGATAGGCTTCGACTGCAGCTTCAATCAGATGACGCAAAAATGCTTCGCCAGCATATTTACGGGCCCCAGCCGATGCTTGCATGATAACCGGCGCACCGACTTCATCGGCGGCTTGCATGATGGCTGTGATTTGTTCCAGATTGTTGACGTTAAAAGCTGGCAAACCATAACTATTTTCAGCTGCATGGTCCAGCAATTGACGCATCGATACGAGAGGCATGTTGATACTCCAAGTGTAATAAAAATTGGGTTGTAGTCGATAAGATCAATATTCACCAATCTTCATGATCTTGAACGCATTAGTGCCGCCAATTTGCCCCATCGGCTCGCCCCAGGTCACCACCACTAAATCTCCCGTCTGCACTACGCCCTGAGCAACCAGTAGATGCTGTGCGGCACGCAGGACTGCTTCGCGGTCCATTGATTTGGCTAACTCTAACGAAGTCACATTGCGATATAGTGCTGCCTTGCGGCGCGTCTGAACGCTTGGTGTAATCGCGAAAATGGGGATATCAATATTGTGGCGGCTCATCCATAGCGCGGTTGAGCCTGATTCAGTCAATGCCGCAATCGCCTTGACGCGTAAATGGTGGGCGGTAAATAACGCGCCATAGGCAATCGATTGATCGATTCGCGTAAATTGCATATTCAAAAAATCTGCATCAAATTTGCAATCTTCTGATTTTTCAGCCTCTAGACAAATTGCTGCCATAGCTTCCACGGTCTCAACCGGATGGCGACCGGACGCAGTTTCAGCAGAGGTCATGACCGCATCAGTACCATCCAACACAGCGTTGGCAACATCGGATACTTCAGCACGGGTCGGGACAGCATTGAAGATCATTGATTCCATCATCTGGGTCGCAGTGATCGTCAGTTTATTTGAGGCCCGCGCCATCTTGATCATGCGTTTTTGCAGCGCGGGCACTGCCGCATTGCCGACTTCTACCGCCAAATCGCCACGCGCGACCATGATACCGTCTGAGGCATCCAAAATCGATTGCAAGACTGGAATCGCTTCGGCCCTTTCGATCTTAGCGATCATCATTGGTTTATGATCGTAAGCTCCACCGGCAGCATTGGCTAGTTGCCGAGCCATTTTTATATCGGTCGCATTTTTTGGAAATGATACTGCGACATAATCCGCCTGAAAACTCATCGCGATCTTAATGTCTTCCATATCCTTGGAGGTCAACGCCGGTGCCGATAAACCGCCCCCCTGACGATTGATTCCTTTATTATTAGATAGCTCACCGCCGACTTTAACGACGGTGAGGATTTCATTACCACTAATCCGCTCTACCACCAGGACGATCAAACCATCATTGAGCAACAGTACGTCAGCAATTTCCACATCACGCGCTAGTCCTTTGTAACCCAGACCGACACGACCCTGCTCGCCGAGTTCGCAATCAGAACAGAGTACCACTTTACCGCC
>JACMQE010000048.1 GCA_014377145.1 Glaciimonas sp.
AAAATCCGACTCTCTACTTTTTGGTGCGACCAGCTGGCCTTGCATTAGAAGAATATCAAACTTAGGTAGAAACCGTACGCTTGTCATGGTTTTATCATAATGCAGCCATTGTCCTGACATTGATCAGCAAGCATGCGCCAAAAAGGGGAAACCGTATCGCTGGCCGTTCCTGGTTATTTTGTTGTCCACCTTCCGTCTCTTGGAGACCGTATGAAATTCCGCTTCCCGATCGTCATTATTGACGAAGATTTCCGTTCAGAAAACACCTCCGGCCTTGGCATCCGTGCGCTCGCCGATGCCATGGAAAAGGAAGGAATGGAAGTCCTGGGCGTCACCAGTTATGGCGACCTGTCCCAATTCGCCCAACAACAATCACGGGCGTCAGCTTTTATTTTATCGATTGACGATGAAGAGTTTGGTGGAGGCTCCTTGGAAGAAACCGACCATGCGCTGAAATCGCTGCGTGCTTTTGTCGAAGAAATCCGCTATAAAAACGCTGACATCCCAATTTATTTGTACGGTGAAACCCGCACCTCACGCCATATTCCAAACGATATCCTGCGCGAACTGCATGGTTTTATTCACATGTTTGAAGACACGCCAGAGTTTGTCGCTCGCCACATCATTCGCGAGGCTAAAGCCTATCTGGACGGCCTCTCCCCGCCCTTTTTTCGTGCCCTGGTGCATTACGCACAAGACGGTTCCTACTCGTGGCACTGTCCCGGCCACTCCGGTGGTGTCGCCTTTTTAAAATCACCTATTGGTCAAATGTTTCACCAATTCTTTGGTGAAAATATGCTGCGCGCCGACGTCTGCAATGCAGTAGAAGAACTCGGTCAGTTACTTGATCACACCGGTCCTATCGCTGAATCTGAACGCAATGCAGCACGCATCTACAACGCTGATCATTGCTACTTTGTCACCAACGGCACTTCCACCTCAAACAAAATGGTGTGGCACTCGACCGTTGCTCTCGGCGATATCGTCGTCGTGGATCGCAACTGTCACAAATCAATCCTGCATTCCATCATCATGACCGGTGCGATCCCCGTCTTTTTGATGCCTACCCGCAATCATCTTGGCATCATCGGCCCGATTCCGCTTGAAGAATTTACGCTGGAAAGTATCAAAAGAAAGATCGAAGCGAATCCCTTTGCGCGGGAAGCAGTGAATAAAAAGCCCCGTATTCTGACCATTACCCAATCAACTTACGACGGTGTCCTATACAACGTCGAAACGCTACAAAATATGCTCGACGGCGAGATTGATACGCTCCATTTCGACGAAGCCTGGCTACCGCATGCCACGTTCCATGATTTCTACAAAGACATGCACGCGATTGGAAAAGATCGTCCGCGTGCCAAGAAATCCATAATTTTTTCGACCCAATCCACCCACAAATTGTTAGCCGGACTATCGCAAGCATCGCAAGTGCTAGTGCGCGAATCAGAAACGGTACAACTGGATCAAGATACCTTCAATGAAGCGTATCTAATGCATACCTCGACCTCGCCGCAATACTCGATCATCGCTTCTTGCGATGTCGCCGCGGCAATGATGGAAGCCCCCGGTGGCACTGCGCTGGTTGAAGAAAGTATTCTAGAAGCGCTAGACTTCCGCCGCGCCATGAAGAAAATTGATCAGGAATGGGGCCAGGACTGGTGGTTTCAAGTCTGGGGACCAAACTCATTCTCCGAAGACGGCATCGGTTCGCGTGAAGATTGGGTGATTAAGGCAGAGGATGGCTGGCATGGCTTCGGCAATCTGGCACCCAACTTCAACATGCTGGACCCAATCAAAGCCACCCTCGTCACCCCGGGCTTATCGCTTGAAGGCAAGTTCAGCGATATTGGCATCCCGGCCTCTATCGTGACAAAATATCTGGCAGAACACGGCGTTATCGTCGAAAAATGTGGTTTGTACTCATTTTTTATTATGTTCACCATCGGCATCACCAAAGGTCGTTGGAACACCTTACTGACCGCGCTGCAACAATTTAAAGACGATTACGACAAGAACCAGCCAATCTGGCGCATTCTGCCAGAGTTCGTACGCGCAAATAACGGCAGAAATTCCCGCTATGAGCGCCTCGGCTTGCGCGATTTATGCCAGCAAATTCATGAGACCTACAAAGCCTACGAGATTGCTCGTCTGACTACGGAAATGTATCTTTCTGCAATACAACCGGCAATGAAACCATCCGACGCGTTTGCCAAAATGGCCCATCGTGAAATCGACCGTGTACCAATCGATCAACTCGAAGGCCGCGTCACCTCGATCCTGCTCACGCCCTATCCACCGGGTATTCCATTGCTGATTCCGGGAGAACGTTTTAACAAGACGATTGTGGATTACCTGAAATTTTCCCGTAATTTTAATGAGAAATTCCCCGGCTTTGAAACCGATGTACATGGTTTGGTGAAGCGCGAAGTGAATGGTAAGCGAGATTATTTTATTGATTGCGTGCGGCATTAAGTGCTGGTCGTATAATTTGATCACTCAATGGATCGGTGAGTGGAAACCAATATAATAAAAGAATGCCTTGGAGGCTGAATGACTTGCAGGGCATTTTTTTAGCAATTTCGACTTTCGGCCCTTCTTTTTACACACTAAGCCCTAGGTAGCGTCAAACCCTGCTGGCCCTGATATTTACCGCCGCGATCTTTGTACGAAGTTTCGCAGACCTCATCACTTTCAAAGAATAACACTTGCGCGCAACCTTCACCGGCATAAATTTTTGCTGGCAACGGCGTCGTGTTAGAAAACTCCAACGTCACGTAGCCTTCCCACTCCGGCTCAAACGGTGTCACGTTGACGATAATGCCGCAGCGTGCGTAAGTCGATTTACCTAGGCAGATGGTCAATACACTACGCGGGATACGGAAATATTCCATTGTCCGGGCCAACGCAAAAGAATTCGGCGGGATAATGCAAACATCGCCCTTAAAATCGACAAATGATTTTTTGTCAAAGTTCTTTGGATCAACAATAGTTGAGTTGATATTTGTAAAGATCTTGAATTCGTTGGCGCAGCGAATATCGTAGCCATACGACGAGGTGCCGTAAGACACAATCTTGTTGCCATTTTCTTCGCGCACCTGACCCGGTGCAAATGGCTCGATCATGCCAGTTTCCTGCGCCATACGACGGATCCATTTATCAGATTTAATAGCCATATTGTTCTCTTCTTCGTAAGGAGAATGCAAATAAAACGGGATTTGCGCAATTTTACGCGAATCGACCACGGTCTTAGCAGACAAACTTCAGAGCCCCAGTGATCTAAGGCAATTGCCTATACCAGCGCACTAGCGTTGCATTGTCTCCCACACTTTTTGTAAACGCTTGAGTGATACCGGCATCGGCGTTTTCAGCTCCTGCGCAAATAAGGAGACCCTAAGCTCTTCGAGTAACCAGCGAAATTCCTGCATCTTTGGATCACCCTTGGCTTGACGATCTTTTTGCGCACGCTGCCACGGAGTCGCTACGAGTATCCATTCCACCAAAGAACGCACATCGCGACTTGGATCAGCGCGTAACTTTTCCAGCCGAACGTTGATTGCCTTCAGATAACGTGGAAAGTGTATTAGATTAATGTAGTTGTTCTCAACAATAAAACGCTTGCTTACTAAACCCGCTATTTGTATCTGAATATCGGCCACTGCTGCGGCGTGTACCTTGATACCTTGCAGTCTTTTCGGCAACCCGTGGTATTCAGCCAATATCAATGCCACTAATCGTGCCAACTCGTTGCATAGCAAGCCCAACCGCGATTTTCCTTCATCCTTGCGTTGGATAAATTGTGCTGCGTTGGTGGGCAACGGTGCTTGCATGCAAGCCCCTTCTAGTCCGGCAGAGATAATCTGATCCCGCAACTCTTCCTGCGAGCCCAGCGCCATAAATTGCATGCCCATTTGCTGCAAACCGGGAATATTTTTCTCGAGAAACTTTAGCTGTTCCTTCAATTGCAACGCAAACAGTCGACGCAAACCCAAGCGATGTATCCGCGTAGCTTCGTTCGGATCATCAAAAACTTCTAGATCGCAGTGGGTGGCCTTATCCACCAGGGCCGGAAAACCGATCAATATCTGCTTGCCTTGCTGAATCTCCAGCAGCTCTGGCAGCTCACTAAAACTCCAGCTAGTCAAATTGGATAGATTGCTATTAGCAGCGGCAATGTTGCCAGACTGCGCGCTGGTATTGGTGGTTACCAGCTTGCCCAATGCGACGGCGATCAGTGGGCAATTTAACTCTGATCCTGTTGTTATTTCATTTGTAACAGCGCCATTTTTTTCAGCCAGCTTCTGAAAGCTCTCCCTTGCCTGCCCACCTAGTTCAGCTTGCAATGCAACGAGATTACGACCCATGTCAAGTTGGCGGCCATGCTCATCGATGACCTTAAAATTCATCTCATGATGTGCCGGCAAAGTTTCCAGCTTAAAGTCGGATACTCGTACCACCATCTTGGTTTCGGATCGTACATCGGCAATCAGCACATCCAGCAGATTGCCGTGACCAAATAAATTCCGCGCCTTTATTCGTTCACAAAAATCTGCGGCATAGTTACGCAACGGCACGCATTTTCGCCGTATTTTTTGTGGCAACGATTTCAGTAAAAGGTGGACTTTTTCCTTCAGCATCCCCCTCACCAGCCATTCGCAACGATCAACGTAAACTTGATTTAGAGCGTATAACGGCACCGTCAACGTCATGCCGTCACGCAGCGTACCCGGCTCAAAGTGATACGACAATCCCATCTTAATACCGGCAACCCGCATTACTTTTGGAAATAATTCCGTGGTCACGCCAGCGGCTTCATGGCGCATTAAATCATCGCGATTTAGATACAACAATGTCGGATTTTTGGGCAGTATATCCTTCAGCCACTTTTCAAAGGTAATACCATTACAGATCGTATTCGGAATTAGCTTGTCGTAGAACGCTGCAATCAATTCCTCTTCAACCAAAACGTCCAATCGTCGTGATTTATGTTCAAGATTTTCGATCTCACGAATCAGCTTTTGATTGTGGGCAAAAAATGGTGAACGAGTATCGTATTCACCGCTTACCAACGCATCCTGAATAAATATTTCACGCGCTTCTGCTGGATTAATCAGACCGAAATTAATCCGCCGCTGGCTGTACACCACCAGACCGTATAACGTGGCCCACTCTGAAGCAGAAACCTGCGCCATGCGCTTCTCCCAACGCGGCTCGCCGTACGATTTCTTGAGTAAATGCGCACCGACCTTTTCCAGCCATTCCGGCCGAATCTCGGCGTTGCAACGAGCATACAAACGCGTCGTATCAACCAGCTCGGCGGCCATCACCCACTTACCGGCTTTCTTCGATAACGATGATCCGGGCCAGATATAAAACTTGATGCCACGCGCGCCTAGATAATGCGGTTCGTCATTTGCCTTAAAGCCAACATTGCCAAGTAATCCGGTCAACAACGCGGTGTGCAGATTATCGTAAGTAGCAGGCGCTTCATTAAGCCTCCAGCCCTGTTCACGCACGATAGTCAGCAATTGCGAATGGACATCGCGCCACTCACGCAGACGTAACTGGGATAAGAAATTGGCACGACAACTGTCTTGTAACTGACGATTGGTTTTCTTATGTTCAATTAATTCTTCAAACCATTTCCAGATTTTCAAATAGCTTTGAAATTCGGATTTTTCATCAGTAAATTTTTTGTGGGCAAGATCGGCAGCCATCTGCGCATCCATAGGTCGATCACGTGGATCTTGGACAGACACCGCCGCTGCAATAATCAGCATTTCGGTCAGGCAAACGTTCTCCAGCGAGGCTAGTATCATTCTGCCGACGCGCGGATCAAGCGGGAGCTTTGCTAACTCTCGCCCAGTGTTAGTCAAATGATTATTTTCATCCACCGCACCTAATTCTTGCAGTAATTGATAGCCATCGGTAATTGCACGACCCGGTGGTGGCTCGATAAAAGGAAAGGTTTCAACATCCGTCAGATGCAGCGATTTCATCCGCAAAATCACCGATGCCAGCGACGAACGCATGATTTCAGGCTCGGTAAATCTGGGACGCTGAAGATAGTCTTGCTCGTCATACAACCGAATACACACACCGTCAGCAACCCGTCCGCAACGACCAGCGCGCTGGTTTGCCGCCGATTGCGCAATCGGTTCGATTTGTAATTGCTCTACCTTATTGCGATAGCTGTAACGCTTGACCCGTGCCAGACCCGCATCGACCACGTACCGAATACCCGGAACCGTCAGCGAAGTTTCGGCAACGTTCGTCGCCAGCACGATCCGGCGCGCATTCGAGATCTTAAATACCCGCTCTTGCTCTTGCGCCGACAAGCGTGCAAACAACGGTAAAATTTCTACCTGCGGCGGATGATGCTTCCGCAATACTTCAGCGGCATCACGAATCTCCCGCTCACCCGGTAAAAATACCAGCACATCGCCAGAGCCGACTCTTGCCAACTCATCCACCGCATCGATCACCGCATCCGTCAAGTCACGCTGCTCATGGTCTCGCTGCGTGGCGTTCAGCGCATTACCTAGCTTCACTGATGATTGCCCAGTCGCTGGTATTTTAGCCCCATTCATGGCGCTACGATCCCTTTTATCTACGGGTCGATAGCGCACCTCAACCTCATATAACCGTCCCGATACTTCAATCACTGGGGCGAGTTTATCGCCATGACCAAAATGACGGGCGAAACGATCCGCGTCAATGGTCGCAGAAGTAATAATCAATTTCAGGTCAAGACGCTTGGGTAATAACTGCTTTAGATAGCCGAGCAAAAAATCAATAGTTAGACTGCGTTCATGCGCCTCGTCGATGATGATGGTGTCGTATTGCCATAACATCGGATCGGTCTGAGTTTCGGCCAACAGAATACCGTCTGTCATCAGTTTGACCCAGGCACCTTCGGTCAACGTGTCGTTAAAACGTACTTTAAACCCAACGTGCTGCCCCAGCGGTGAGCCCAGTTCTTGTGCAATCCGCTTGGCGGTAGACGATGCGGCGATGCGGCGTGGCTGGGTATGACCAATCAATCCATTTTGGCCACGACCCAATTCAAGACAAATTTTTGGCAACTGCGTAGTTTTACCAGAGCCGGTTTCACCGCAGACGATGATGACTTGATTCGCTTGCAACGCCTTGGCAATTTCGGCGCGCCTGCCAGATACCGGTAAATCCTCGGGAAATACAATCGGCGGCAGCGGATTGCGCTCGGGTGGCAAATGAGGTCTGGAGGTGCGCGGTAAACATGTATCGGTGGCGCCGCTAGCTGCGGGTGGTCGGAGTGGCTGCGCTGGTCGTGAATCACCTTGCTTTACTTCGCCTTGCGGTCTCGACTGGCGTGTTTTTTCCTGATGCGATATAGCTTCAGATCGCTGTGGCTGGCCCGAATCTGTGGGAGGTGGTATGGTATAAAATTCTGGATCTGACATAGGAGAAGAATTATACAGAGCGCAGTCCGATCACGCCGTTGCTGCAGCCTGAATAAGAGAATTAAAGGCAACAAATAATCGAAACACAGCTAACAAGTCACTGAATATTGCACATTAATATTTTAATATGATGTCGATGATTAGCCATGCGTTAAACAGCGACTAGGCGTGCAAAGAATGTGGTTTTAGATAAATTTTGTATAAATTAAAAAAACAACATAAAAAAGGGTGATACGCGTTCGCATTACCCTTTTTCAACATTACTCGCCCTAATGATGGTTATTTACACCCCCCCGTTATCCTTCCACGGTTCACCGGTCTAGCCATCTGAACCAAGCACATGATGCGTTTCTGTCCACCATTTTGCGGTATAAGTAAACCCATTTTTTGCATAATATTTCCACCTTTACAGGATTTCCTCTTCCATGTCGGTTATGCTGCGCGTGATATTTTTTATCACCCATATCGCTTTTAAGACGGACTATCAGATCAACATATTCTTTTTTTATCGTAGTTACCGCAGTTACCATATCTTGCGTCACCACATTAGAGGAAGTCCCAATGCATGCGGTAGTACCGAGCACAACCCAAAGGGATTTTCTGGTTTTTATGTTCAATTATTTGCTCACATTTCAAATCTGTAACGAAGTCGATATTGCATAGGGTCGCCCTATTTTTAACGCATCGGCGAAGAGCAGAATGGTGGCTGAAGTAGGCGAACGAAGATAGAAGAATTTCACTATTTTTTAAAAATATTCTATTCAAAAACCGGTCTCTAATATTCTTTTTGAGTGAATTAAGATGCACTGGAGCCGCGTAAACTAGCCCGGTTAAAGCTATCGTTGATGAATACGATTAAGTAAATAGTAAAATTCAGAATGGCCCGACAAACATCCGCCTGGCGCCCACCATTTCAATGATTAACCAGCTGACATCTCGCCCCATAAGTGTGAACATCGTCCTACGCAACAATATTGACTTTGCCGGTTTCCAGGTTATACACACCGCCAACAATCCGCACTTTTTTCTCTGCAACTAATCTGCTAAAAATCGGTGCCGCACGACGCAATTTTTCCACGTTCAAAATAACATTTTTTCTGACTGCATTATCGGATTGATTGCCTTTCATATGCGCCACTGCTCTCACCGCCGGTGTAATTGCCGTCGTCAAGGTTTGAATATGACCAGGAAACTGCTGATGTTTTTCAACTACCGCAATCGTCACGCTCAATGCTCCACAATGCTGACGACCTAACACCATAATCAGCGGAAACTGCAACACAGTTGCACCGTACTCCAGACTGGCCAGCAAATCTGTGGTAACGTCATCACATGCACCCTCGTCACAAAAAGATCGCCGCGTTTCTCATCAAAGCATTGTTCCGGCAATATTCTGGCGTCGGCGTAGCTCAAAATACTGGCGTAAGGATTTTGACCACCCACTAACGCTGCACGATCTTTTGAAAAATCAAACGGCTGAGATTTTTCGGACATATAGCGCTGATTATCTTGAATTAGTCGTTCCAGTGCAGCGTCTAGACTCAACATATTCTGAGCCTTGCGCGGCGTCTTTGCCTTAAGTAGCTTTTCTGCTGCTGTATTGGCGGTTGCTGTTGTTTCGGAAAATGCCGTCTTTCCTGCTACTCCGGCAACGCCTAACCCCAATACAGAGAGACATATTTTTAAGAAATGTAAGTTTGCTAGTATTTTTTCCAAATCGTGTGTTTGTTGATCGCAACATTTGCGTATAGGAATTTATCTTTTTGATTTTTGTCTTTCGGCAAAAATCAAAAAGATAAATTCCTTCCAGGGGATAAAAAAGAAATTACTACCGGACCGTAAGAGCAGTCTATATCCCTTTGTTAGATAATTCGCATTCAGATTGGTTAAAATAGCGCATTTAATCCCTTCTAAGATAATTACCATGGTCGCTATGACGCTCGATGAAATAAAACAAGCTGTTGCCCGTGAGGCAATTAAGTATGTCGTGGAGCGCGACATCGTTGGTGTCGGTACCGGCTCGACGGCAAATTTCTTCATCGATGAACTCGCCAAGGTCAAGCATCTGATTAAAGGTGCAGTTGCCTCATCAGAAGCCACAGCAGCGCGTTTACGCAGCCATGACATCGAAGTGTTCAATCTGAATCAGCTCCTGTGGATGCCGGTGTATATTGACGGTGCCGATGAAGTCAATACGCAAGGTGCGATGATCAAGGGCGGCGGCGCTGCACTAACGCGTGAAAAGATCGTTGCATCGGTTGCAGAAAAATTTATTTGTATCGCGGACAACTCCAAACTCGTCAATGTTCTGGGTAAATTTCCATTACCGGTTGAGGTGATTCCGATGGCACAGGCAGTCGTGGCGCGCAAGTTAGCAAAATTGGGTGGTGAACCGCGCTTGCGATTCAAGGACGGGATTCCGCTGATCACGGATAATGGCTGCGTCATCATCGATATGATTGGACTGAAAATCGTTGACCCAATTGCGTTGGAAGCGCAAATCAATCAAATTACCGGCGTGGTCTCGGTTGGCCTGTTTGCAAAACAAGGTGCCAATGTATGCTTGCTGGGAACTCCAGAAGGCATCGAAACATTGACGTTTTAATGTGTTGTTGATTAAGCTGGTTAGCGCGAAAAACAGTTTCTGTCCGACTTGATGCGATGGTATCGATTCACCAATAAAAACCCTGCAACATAATAATTTCCAAGCTTTTTTACAAGCTTAACAAGCTTATAAAAATCAGAAAGAATCGAATCGTTATATTGCTTAGCTTAGTTAGTTATAAATAGGTAAAGCCAGGAATAGTTTGATCATGATCGCATTGACAATAGCAACAAAGAACGTGCTGACCATAGGCACGACCAAGAATGCCGGATGCGAAGGACCAAAACGGTCGGTGAAGGCTTGCATATCAGCACTGGCAGTTTGGGATAGCACCCAAGCCAAAACCACCATACCCGGCCACCAATACCGCATTGGCATCATTGGAGCCCATCACGCGAAACGTGACAAAAATCGTATACGCCGCCATTGCCAATGCCTGCACCGCCAAAATCAGCAATACTGGCAAAGCTAACGATGCCAGATTCCATAAACGTAAACTCATCAGCGCCATGGCGAAAAATAACGACAAACTCGCATTGCCCAGCACCATTATGGCGCGTTCGAATATTTTGTATCCTAACAACGACAGACCATTACCCAATAAAACACCCACAAACAAAACGATAACAAAAGTTGGTAATTCAAATGCCGTCCTGCTTAACCAAGTGGCAATCATGGTGCCGACCGAAAGACTGAAAGCAATCAACGCTAACACCTCTATAAATGATTGCGGTGTAATTACTTGAATGGCTTTGGCTGCTCGAAACTGAGTGGTGCACTTACGTTGAGGAGTTCTGCATCAGGCAACTTGACTTTGCGCACCAGATACCGTGCCACCGATCAAACCGCTTCAAATCAACCCAAAAGTCGCGCAGTCCATGGCGATTTCGGTGGCGACAGTTAAACCATGTTTTTCTGAAAATACCCGACCCCAGGCCGCGCCCGTGCCATGACCGCCAGACAATGTAATTGATGAGCTAAGCAGGCCAACAACGGATCAATTTCCATCATTTTGCCATACTGACACTAATGACATTTTGTAACACTAACAACCCCAAGACCACGCCTAAAAATATTGCCAACGTCCGTCCGCCAGCTTTCAGACTGGCGAGGTTAGCGTTTAATCCGATCGTGGCGAAGAACGCCAGCATTAACGGTCCTTGTAAAGCGCTATCGAACTAAACCTGAACATTTGAAAAACTGCGTAACGCCAGCAGGATCAGTGCGACCAACAGATCGCCGACTACCGGCTCAGGAATACTATAGGCTTCTAAGGCTGGCGAGGCCGAGACGATCTTGCGGCCCAGCAGCAGAACCAGCGATGCAGCCACCAATGTTTCTAAGTTATCTAAATGCATGATCAAACTCTCTTTTTAGCAAAACTCATTGAAATACATTGATGGTAACGGCGTCTGCTGAAGGTGATTTTTAACCATCAGTTTGCAACAAGTAAGTACGCTGCAGAGTACCGGAGGCTTCTGAAAAAAACAAGTATTTAATGATAGGCAGGGAGCCTGCGTCAAGCCTAAATCATTCAGAAGGTCCCGAATGTTATTGAAATAACACTGAATAGTCGCTACTTTTCGCATGAAACAGTGAATCCACTGAAATATTAGATTTTTCTTTACAAAATATAGATTTATCCATGCCAAGTGCGACAGAAAAACTATGATTTTTTACGCAGATTTGATGTGGAAAATACGGCGAAAACAGAAATTAATACAAAAATAGTGGGTTTATTTTTAGGTGTTTCTACTTTTTTTCAGAAAGAGATAGAACGTACGTTTATCACTTATTGAATAAGTAGAATTTTTTTGATTTACCATCATAGATCACTGTCCTGACGCAATCCCGCCCTTGATATCCGAAAGGTCGCGTTTTTAGGTCGAAGCCGGTTAAGCCAAATTTCTCTGTCATTATGCGAAGCTACGCAGCCAGATTCCCAACCTCAAATCAGCACGTGCCGCACTGCACGAAAAAATTGATCGATCTTGGCTTCACTTCGGGTGTTGATCATGTTGTCAGGCCATCGTCCATTGGGGTAGGCCAGACACGGCTTGGTGCCGAACAAACGGCAGATGATGGGCCAGTCGTGGTAGACCTGACAGCCTTTTCCACCTAGATGAGCTTACATTGGCCAGCGCGATATCGTTCTCTACGTCACTTTTGTACGGTAATCGCGACATTTCTTCGGACGATGCCTTGACCGGCCCGCAGCATTCGTGGCAACCGGGGACATATTCAAAAGCGA
>JACMQE010000049.1 GCA_014377145.1 Glaciimonas sp.
ACGTATTGCCAGCCTGACGCGAGCGCGGTATCGGCCGCGACTTTGCCGTGGCCGCTGGCACCCAATAGGGCCAGCCGCTTCACGGCTTGGCCCCTGTAAATTTACTCATCGTCGCCTCACCCTCTCCACTGATACCCTCGCGCATCAACACCTTGCGCACAGTGAGCCATAAGATTTTAATATCGAGCCAAATAGAGCGATGGTCGACGTACCAAACATCAAGTTTGAACTTCTCCTCCCAGCTCAACGAATTACGACCATTGACCTGCGCCCAGCCGGTGATACCAGGGCGCACTTCATGGCGACGAGCCTGCTCCGGGGAATACAACTGCAAATATTCCAATAGTAGTGGGCGCGGGCCGACCAGACTCATGTCGCCCCTAAGCACGTTCCACAGCTCCGGTAGCTCATCGACACTACTTGAGCGAAGGAAACGGCCAAACGGCGTTAGACGATCTGCGTCAGGCAATAGTTGATCATCAGACCCACGGTCGTCTGTCATGGTGCGGAACTTAACCATTTTGAATAGATGGCCAAGTCGGCCCGGTCGCTTCTGGCAAAAAAATACCGGCTTTCCCAGTCTGCTGCGTACCTGCCACATAAATAATAATAACGGCAGGCACAGCAACAGTAGTAAAAAAAAAGCCAAAACAAAATCAAAAATGCGTTTCATTTATGGGGCAATTCAAAGGATTAACAATGGCAGACCATTTTGCCAAAAACTAAAAACCATCGAAAGTTTACAAATTATTAAAGAAAAGAATCAACACAAAAGGATTTCACGCATCATCTAACATATTAAGTAGCCGTGCATTCACTTGAGTACTATCAAACTTTTTGCGTGCCAAGTGATGACTTGCCAAACCCATTACTATTATTTTGTATGGATTCTCAATAAAATAAAACATTTTTTCCGCCAACCTAATAGGCGACCACGGCGGAACCATGAACCCATTAACTCCTTCGACAACTGTCTCACGACAACCCGGCGCATCTGTTGTTATTATTGGACGACCTATTGCCATCGCTTCTTGAGTACTACGCGGAACCCCTTCACGATAATAGGATGGTAGAACAAATACGCTCGTACTTCCGATCCATTCAACCACATTATTTACGTGACCTGGATGAACAAGCAGCCCACTGCGCACATATCCTTCAAGCTGGTCAATCTTTACACTGCCGGGGTTTGACTCATCAATGCTACCCAATGCTATAAAACGGACCGTAGGGTATCGTTCTTTAACGATTTTAGCTGCTGCAATAAAATCGTTTATCCCTTTCTCCGCAAGCAGACGTCCCATAAACAGGAAAGATACCGGTTCAACAGGAGCAACTGTAAATGGATAAAGATCAAAATTCAATCCAATTCCACCCAACACACTTACTTTTTTGACCTTGAGTTTGTAGCGTTGAACCAAATCAAGAGGGTCGTCTGGATTCAAAAAAATCAGCCGATCCAAAAACCGAAACGCAATTCGGTAAAGAAAAATCTGCACGCTACGAAGGGCTTTTGTTTTCCATGAAATTCCACCAGGCTGGTCGGTAAACACATATCCCAATCCTTCGAGCATAGCAACGCGGCACTTGACTCCAGCCAGAACAGCGGCTAAGGTTCCAAATATAACGGGCTTAGAAAAATATGAGAAAACTAAATTGGGGTTAATTACTTTTAGTAGGCCTGCCAATCGCAGCGTATTCGCTAAGTCAGCCAATGGATTCATTCCGCTACGGCTAAACTCGTACTCAACTGGAATCGCACCTAATTGTCGCACTTTGGCTTTCGAATCTTCATCGTAATCCATAGCAAATGCATATACTTCATCGCCTCTAGCGAGCATGGCTTGAATCATGTCGTTGCGGAATCCCAAAATACTACTGGCAACAGTTCCAATCACTGCAATACGCATAGTTTGCTTTCAGCCGTCTCAATTAGGCTTGCGCAGCAGCGCTTTGCGTTGTAAAACAATCATAAAAGCGATAAAAATGGCAATATAACTATACATACGCAAACGAACGGCGGTCCCAAGGTTGTCATTTCCCAGAAGCCAAACGGTAGAGTAAAGCACGAAAAATATTACGAGATAACTCACAAAGCAATTTGACGCAAGACGATTTTTAAGTAAGTAAATTAAAACGACCACAAAAGGTAAACTTTCAAAAACAAACGCAAATATTGAAGAATAGTTGACAAAATGGAGGCCTAAAATTTGATAGGCAAAGCTAAGAACGAAAGTCGGTATGAACCTCTCAGGCGATTTAAATTGAATGCCAATATTTGACCCACCTAATATGTCATCAAAAGCTTCACGATAAATTAAAATTGGTTCGAGAAATCCAAACAAAAAAAATAGGTTAAATAAAATTAAAAACAGTATCAGATAAAGCTTCAAAGGAGCGGTTTTAAAATTAACAATACCGAAACCAAAAAAAGCAGCTATGAATCCAAAACCCAAATAAGGTCTTAGAAAATATAAAAAGATACCGAAAGCGAAAATCCAACATAAATGCGCGATTTTCTCAACGAAAGCTGCAGCGTTAATAAATGCTTTGATTGCCAACAAGCCCATCAAAAAAATAAAAACCATGAACACGTCACGATAAATATCAAACGTGTAAAAAAATAAAGTTGGATAGGTTGCGACAACTAGAGCAACTAACCAAAAAGTACGCTCCCGGAACGCGGCGCCCGTAACAACAGCGACGCGTCCTGCAAGCAGGGGTATAACCAATATCCCTAAAAATGCAAGAAAGTATTTCACCCCTTCCCTAGAGTACACTCCTACATCATTCAACGCTCTTAACAACACAGGCCAGATATTTGGTATCGCGCTATCTTCTCCCTGGGCGTATGCGTCGTAATATTCAGAATCGTTACCTCCACCAAAAAACGCACTTGGAAATAAGGAAAAATACGTGAAAACTAATATTTTGACGCAGGTAAGCCCGATAAACAAAAATCTATAATTCACTCGAAACTATTCCAGTAATTAATATACTTCGCAGCACTTAAGGCTGGCGCATGCTTTGCTGCTACAAAATCCCTTGATGCGATCGAAATATGATTTAGATCCTTCCGTTCATCTAGTATTTTCTCAAAGACACCCATCAAAGATTCATGACCAGGTAAAGCGTTATATACTGGGGGTAGCTCCCCCTCATACAAAATTGACGATTCTGGCTCCGCGCCACCCACTACCACTTTGCCTTGGGCCATGGAATACAGCGCGTTCATGCCCAAACTATAAGAATAGACCTGATCAACAGATACATTTACCTTCGACAAGACTTCCATATATTTACTAAAAGGAAGCTTCCCCGCTATAATACACTCCACGTCTGAAGGATACTTTCTCATTAACTCTGAAAAACATTTCTCTATTATGTGTGTTCCTTTAAATCCTGGTCTATTGAGACCATGGAAAAATGTTATCTTATTAAGAAACACGTTTTTTTGAAATTTTATTTGATCACAGTTTATCGGGATAGGTATTGGAACTGACGTCTTTACAGCATAGCCTGCCGCGCAAAACGTAGAGTAATACTCATACATTATCGGAATAACACCATCTACATTGTCAAGATACTCATGCATAATTTTTAGATGACGTTCACTGCGCATGTAATATCGCCCCCCTCTGTCAAACTTTTCATGAGACGGAATGGGGCTGTACCGCATTGTCTTATCTGAATACTTGACAAAAAAAGGGTCGTCTCCAGCTCCCGATAAAGTTACAACACCATTATTTCTTTTAAGAAATTTAATTAATAATAGATTTAATAATGGAAACCTTGGAATTATATAAAAGTTTACCAAATGCACTACATCGTAACCTTGCAAATGTTTTAAATTCAAAAGCGGAAGAAAGATTTGTCTTGCCTTGTAGCTATAAATATTCGATCCATGCCCAAGATTTATATCTGAATCAAAATTCTTCCAGAAATCATTTGCAGCAGCTAGCGTGACTTGATGCCCCATCTCAATTAGGGCACCTTTTAGCTCCTTGTGAAGCCCGCTATATTCACCAATTAAAAGTATTTTCATTTTCTAGTTATCGAAGACTTGATCAACCGTTTACTTAACTTCTGTCTTAAAATCACGCATATTATTCCAAATAAATCCACCCATAACCAACCAGTACAATGCGTAATTGATCGCGTGCGCAATAGCGACACCCTGAAAACCAAAGCTATTGGTGAGTAGCGAGGTCAATACAACAAAACCAATAGCAAATAGTATTTCCGTTACTATATATAACTTAAACATTGCTTTGCCTAGCATCAAAAACGATAGTATCCATCCACCAATCTTCAACGAATCTCCAAGCATCTGCCATGCAAATAGTTCACGCATTGGTGCGAAGTCTTTAGTGAAAAGCAGTGAAATGATGAAGTCGCGTAGAATGTATATTACGAAACTGCTCAATGCTGCAATGGGAAGGATAATTTTGTAGGCTTGTACGATTTCTCGTTTTATATCACTAGGCTTTTCTAATTCGGATAACCGTGGTAGGTAGTAAACGCTGAGCGTAGTGGTCACCACCATTAGATAGGCGGAACTTAGACGCCAGATAGCTTCCCAGTAACCCGCAGTCTCCCAACCAAAAGTTTCTCCCAAGTGGTTGCGCACGAATATATGGCTGACAGGCACGCAGGCGGCTGAAGTCAACGCCATGGCGGTATATTTGGCAAGGTTTAGGGCGGCTTGCTTATCAATGCCCCCAAACAGATGCCTGATCTTGAACCAGGGTGCCTTGTAGCAGAGCAGCAAAGTCACGAAGAAGGTAATGGACTGGTAAATCGCTAACGCCACCAAGGCACCGTAAAGGCCAAGCCAGATTGCCATGACGGTGGTTACTACGAACGCAAAAATACTGCCTGCGATATTAGCAAGTACATAACGGGCTATGTCTTTCTTCCCATTGAGGATCGCCAACAACAGCGTGTTACAGGTAAACAGCACCAAAGTCGCGGCGAACCAGAGGAAGACGCCGCCATAGCTCGCATCCTTGAGAAACCAGGCGGCTAATGGCTGATTGAACGCAGCGACAACTACGCCTGTGACAAGCGAGCCTGTCAAGGCGATGGTCCCTGCGGTTCGCCAGACCTTGTGCTGTTTGGCTTCGTCGTCGTAGTATTCTGCGGTGTACTTAGTGACGCCTGTATTAATGGCACCACTAGCAAAAGCAGTGATCATCTGCACGGCATTCTGAAACTGTCCGAGCGCTGCGTAACCTGTCGGGCCGACGTAAATAGCCAAAATCTTGTTGATGCCCAGTAGCGTGAGCATCTTTATGGCCACCGCTATGCCGTTGAGCAGGCTGGTTCTAATGAGGGTCATGCCCGGCAAGTCTTAGGCACTAAAAATGTTGCAGGCATGCACAACATGGTTGGCTTCTTCAAGCGTCAAGGTCGGCCCTATAGGCAAGCTCAACACCTCCTGATGAATCTTCTCAGTGAGCGGAAAGCTGAGCGCGTTCCACAGCGTGTAGGCTTGCTGCTGGTGAGGCGGTATAGGGTAGTGGATAAGGGTCTGCACACCTTGGATCGAAAGGTGCTTTTGGAGTGCCTCGCGCTGCTGGCAACGCACTTCAAACAAGTGCCAAACGTGACTGCTCAGCGTCAGGGCCGAGGTGCCCGACCCAAGCGGTAAGCTGATTGCCGGGTTAGCAATACCCTCCATGTACGCCTGCGCAATTTTCCGGCGATGCGCAGTTTGCTCATCCAGATATTTAAGCTTGACACAAAGGATAGCTGCCTGAATTTCGTCAAGCCGGCTATTTACGCCTTGATAGAGATTTTTGTACTTTTCGTGCGAACCGTAATTGCGTAGAGCGCGC
>JACMQE010000050.1 GCA_014377145.1 Glaciimonas sp.
ACGGTGTAGTCAATGGTCGTGCTTTATTGTGTAGTGAGTTAATCAGATGTTTGCGCTTTCAATCTTTTCCCAGCCTTATCCTCAACGCGAAGATACGCTTGAGCCGTCTTGGTTGGATCAACTTACTGAGCGGTTTCGTATGAAATGGCTTGTCAGTTATCGATTTAAGAGTAAACGTCTGGATGCTATGGTTGACGAGGTCAGCCGAAAGGTTGTCGCTTTATCCGTCATGGATGTTAAGGAAAGAAAACGTGAATTGTTAACGATTTGCAGTGACTTGCGTCGCTGTGGATTTACTAAGCCTACGTTTACAACTCGCGCCTTGGCAATGGCGCAAATTGTTGCCACAGAAACTTTAGGCTTGACGCCTCATCCTGTCCAGATCAAAGGAGCCTATATTCTTCTTGGAGGGCAAGTCGCCGAAATGGACACGGGTGAAGGCAAGACCTTGACAGCCAGTCTGGCTGCAGCTTGCGCGGCCATGGCTGGTTTAAAAGTACATGTCATCACTGTTAATGATTATTTGGCTGAACGAGATGCTGCAACGCTATTGCCTTTTTTCTCAGCACTTGGGTTCACCATTTCCGTGGTCCAGCAAGACATGTCGCACGAAGAAAAACAGCAAGCCTACAGGGCTGATGTTGTTTATTGTGCGAACAAGATCATTGTTTTCGATTATTTACGCGACAGAGTGGCTCTAGGTGAACGGATGCGACCGTTTGCCATGGCCGTTGATAAGCTGGCAGGTTTGTCGCCACCACTGGTTTCCTTGCCCGGCCTTCAGTTCGCTATTGTTGATGAGGCTGACAGTGTGTTTGTCGATGAGGCTCGCACACCATTGATCATTTCTGAAGACAGCCGCGATCCTGAAATGGATGCTTACTACCAGCAAGCAATCAATTTTGCGCTAGCCCTAAAACTAAAAGATGACTACGAACTACTTGACCGTGGGCGATTCCCCCGACTAACGCAGTCTGGTCGCGATCATCTTCAAAAGGTAGCTGAAAAACTGTCTGGCCTTTGGCAAGGGGAAAAGCGAAGAGAAGAAGCCATCATTCAGGCGCTCGTCGCATTGCATGGCTTTAAGCGCGACGTCGACTATATTGTTCGTGACGGTAAAGTCATGATCGTTGACGAGAACACAGGACGAGTCATGCCTGACAGGTCTTGGGAAAGGGGTTTGCAGCAATTAATGGAACTTAAAGAGGGGCTGGAGACGACTCCGCTAAAGAAAACACTCGCTCGCTTGTCCTATCAAATTTTTTTCCGCCGTTACGTTAATTTGTGCGGCATGACGGGTACCTGTCGGGAGGTCAAAAGTGAGCTTGGAGAAGTCTATGGAATGGGTGTTGTGCGCGTTCATCCTCACAAACCATCTAAGCGCGTGCATCTGCCAACCCGACTTTTTTCAACTGGCGCGCAGCGCTGGCAAATAGTTGCTCAAGATATTAAGCAGCGGCATGAACGAGGTCAACCTGTATTGGTCGGGACCCGGTCCATTTTGGCGTCTGAGTATTTAAGTCAGTTGCTAACTGATCGAGACATTACGCATCAAGTGCTAAATGCAAAACAAAATGGTGATGAAGCAATCATTGTTTCTTGTGCAGGAGAGTTTGGCCGTGTGACGATCGCTACCAACATGGCAGGACGTGGAACAGATATCAAGTTAGCTCATGGGGTAGCTGAGAAGGGTGGCTTGCATGTGATCCTGACCGAGGGGCACGACAATAGGCGAGTAGATCGTCAATTGGCAGGGCGATGCGCTCGGCAAGGTGACCCCGGAAGCTGGCAGGAAATTCTTTCTATGGATGACGAATTAATGAAGCACTATCCTTTGTGGATGCTGCATTTTCTTGTTAAGGGACTTGTTCGAAGCGCTGGAGTCCAACCTGTCCATCTCATGTGTCTTGCCTTATATCGTCTAGCCCAAAAATTAACCTCGGCTAAACACCGGCGCGTACGCGTTCAATTATTAAAAGCCGAGTATCAAAATCGGCGGACCCTGTCCTTTAGTGGAACTACTGAATGAAATTAAAATTAAACTCGGCCTTGCTTTTTACGCCGCATTTGTCCTATGCGGAATGGACTTTAAGCCTTTGCACAATCTTTTCTATTTTATTTTCAGTTCAGTGCTTTGCCCAAACCGGACCCTCCAGGGTGGGGGCCAAACCAGACGGAAACTTTGCCTGTGTTATTGAACCTTCACTTGAAATAAATTTGGGAATGCCAGTCGATGGTGTTTTGGAAATAATCAAGGCTGATCGAGGCGATGTTGTTATCAAAGGCCAATTGCTAGCCCGTCTTTACTCCGGCGTTGAAACGGCAACTGTCGAACATCAGTCGGAAAAGGCCGCGTTTGGGGCACGTAAGCTGATGCGCAATAAAGAAATGGAAGTAAAAAATCTAATTTCCAGCCAGGAATTAGACGAAATTTCAACTGAGCAAAAATTAGCTGAACACGAATTGAAGGAGCGTCAGGAACACCTGAAACTGCGTAGTTTGGTTAGTCCAATTCGTGGAGTCGTTGTTGATCGGTTTAAAAGCCAAGGCGATTTGGTCAAGCAAGAAAAAATTTTTATGGTTGCGCAGTTGGATCCCTTGCATGTAGAAACTGTCGTTCCAGCTAGTTTCTTTGGAAAAATGAGTATGGGTCAACTTATTGATGTGCGGCCTCAATTTTCTGGTACTGCTATGAAAGCTCGAATTAGTTCAATTGACAGGGTCATTGACTCAGCCAGCAATACGTTTCGAGTTCGATTAATACTTGCTAATCCACGTTTTGAAATCCCTTCAGGTCAAAGATGTTTTATTCAATTTTGAATAGTCAACACGGAGAAATTGCGTGCGACAAAAATACTGACACAGCTGTACGAACTTTGGCTTTTATTCTTTGCGGTGAAGAGTCGTTCGATAAAAAATACAGCTGTTTGTCTTTAGTCAGTATCTAATCACTGCTGCTGCAGAAAAAACATATCCAATTCCGTGTACGGTATTGACGGGAAGTTTGCATCCGAAATGCTTTTCAGCCTTAACTCGAAGTCGACGTATTTGTGTATCAAGGCGTCTTTGGTCAAATGCCATAAAGTCCTCATCAAGTGCCGAGACGATTTGACGTCGAGTCACCGTCTGCCCATGCCCGGCTATAAGCGTACGCAAAACAAAGTAGTCACGTGCAGAAAGCGCAATAGAGGAACCTTCAGGCGAGATTAATACCCTTAGTTTTTCATCTATCACCCATGGTTCATTCAAGGGGTTAAAGCCCAATCTTCGGGCAAGTGAATTAACACAAGCGAGCAACTCAGGGTATTGCGCAGGATTACCGTGAAAATTATCAGCGCCAGCCTCCATACTTTCTACAAAGTATCGAAAGTCATCACTAAGAATGATGATGCCGATTGCAGGATTTTCGCGTCTTAACTTTCGAACAAAATCCAGTTTTTCATGGATATTTGGCATTAAGTCAACAATTGCAATGTGATAAATTTTTTGTGCCGGATTCTGTTGGAAAGAACATAAATCATGCATGTCAGCAACGAGATGATGGTTTGCTTGTAAAAATTTAACCTGCTCTTCTTGTTGAATAGTTTTATTTTTAATAAGAAGTAGGCGAGCCATACTTAGTGCATCCTTACTTTTGACTTTTGACTTTTGACTTATGCACTATAAATTCATTTTTTTAGTTTTTTGTAACCGACGTTGTGTGGTTTCATTCAATTAATTAATGTAATTAATCCCCACTTTAATGCGGTTTGGTCGCTAGTTGAAACTTACCGTTGTTTGTCTAACAGTCCATTCACCATGATCTTGGCGCCAAGCCAATAAGGTTTTCTGGTTCGCTCATAGTGAAACACAAGGAAACAATACAGGTGCATCTTAAAAAGTTTCTAGATGTCAGAACTGCTCAGAATCTGACATGTCACGCAATGTAACCTTTGCAAGTATACGCAGTATTGATTGCGGTATTGGTCAACCTTAGTGCATCTCTTCAATTTGGCGGCCTCAAGAGTACTTTTTCGCCGTTCAAAAATCGTCAACATTCAATGGGACAACCCACGATGCTCCGACAGGAAAAACAAAGCCCTAGGGCAATTTGTCAGTTAGTTAACTGGCGGGCTTGTCACCGTACTAGCGTTGCACTGGTCTTTATTGCACCTACTGCCTTGGCTTTGGCCACTTCACTTGGTTCAGCGGTTTCCCTTGCGCCAACGCTATTGGTAGATACTGGAATTTCAAAAGTTCGATCAGGCAAGGCCATCATTCGTGCGGCCATGCCTGCTTTAACGACAGACCGAGAAAGTTTGCGGTTATCTCTTGATGGCTTTCGTGTTGAGGGGGACCCTCGTTTGGTGCCTGAAGCACTTGATGACATCCTTGCCCCCTGGCGAGGCAAGACGCTTTCATTCTCAGAATACGAGCAGGCCATTCACGCCGTAGCCGCTTATTTGCGTGTCAATGGACACCCCAACGCACAAGTCCGTATGTCGCGTGCTTTGGTTGGCGGAGGGGCTGTAATGATCGCCATCGATGGCTTGTCTGAAAACAGTCCCTTGATTGCGGCTGCTGAAGTTACGCCGAAAGTTGACGTTAAACGTTTTAAATTTAGTGGTCTGTCGCTGGTTCCGGAAAGTGAGTTACAGACCGTACTTTCTGAACTATCTGGTAAGCCATTAACTGCTGCAGAGATGGAAGATGCAGCTAAAAAAGTGGCTGATTATTTGCGAGCTAAAGGTTATCCCCTGGTTCAAGCTTATCTGCCACCGCAGCGCGTCGACACGGGTGAAATCGAAATCAAGGTACAAGAAGGCCGTCTTGACGGAACTCTTGGCCGTGATGGCTTAACCGTATCCAGCGCTGGGATCAGGGTCAAAACAGAAATCATTGAGGAATTTTTAATGCGTGGCGCCAAACCGGGTGAGGCCTTGCGCGTTGTTGATCTTGAGCGTGCTGTATTGCTTGCCAGTGATCTGCCTGGTATCAAAACCATTACCACTCAGATTGAACCCGGTAGCCAGCCTGGTACAACACAGATTAAAGCGACCGTAGAAGAAACGAAAGTTTTCGCGGTCAACATCATGACGGACAATTACGGTAGCCGATACACCGGCCAAGCTCGCGTGCTGGGGCAGGCTCAGCTAAACAGCCCTTTTGGCTATGGCGAACAATTGAGCCTTAATGCGGTCAAGTCATCTCTCATGTCGAGCTCGCGTTTGGGTGTACAGGCACCAGTAGGATCAAGCGGTTTAAAAGTGGGAGCTGCATACAGCCCACTGCGTGCTAATTTTGGCCTTGACATGGCCATACTTGACCTGAATAGCAAAGCTGATATAGGCACTGTTTTTGTAAGCTACCCCTTAATCCGAAGTGCCGAAAATAATGTCAATGTTGGACTCAACTATGACAATAAGCACTTTATTACTGACTTGACTTGGGGCCGTGAAAACGATCGCCGAGTTAACTTGGCTACGCTTGGTGCATCTGGCGACTTCATCGACAAACTAGG
>JACMQE010000051.1 GCA_014377145.1 Glaciimonas sp.
CAGACCTAGGGATGAAAGTAGCTGGCTAATGCCGACCCAGAATAGCGGATCAATATCTGCGATGCATCACGACGGGCTGAAATATAGGCATGCGAATTTGGCGAGGATAAAGTAAATCGCCGGCCTAGGTTGCTGACCGTGTTGGGCTATAGCTATAGAAATAGCCTGAATATTATGAGTGGACCATTATAAATGGGAGGTGGAAAAAGATAGAATTATAATGACAATCTAACTACTATCGTCAGCCAAGAAAATACTTTGCTAACGCCCTTTGCACCTAAATAAGCATTTTAGTTTGAATATTGCCTCCTGCTGAATCTGCCGCACTCACTCACGCGTAACACCGATTTCAACCGCTAATTCTTCTAGGGTAGAGGGATCATCGTTATCAAGACAAAAACGATGGATAATCACATTTCTCTGCTTATCCGTAAGTCGTTCTAGCCACACCCGTACAACAATCGACATTTCTTTTTGCTCCGCACATGTGTCTGGATTATTATCCATTGCGCTCGGCAGCAAGTCTATCAAACTAACTAAAGGATCCTGAGCAAACGGCGCATCCAGCGATGTTGCATGTTCTGACAGGGCCAATACCCGCCTGTACTTCATCTACCGAACGGTCGACCAAATGGGCAATATCTTCCGCATTAGCGTCCTTACCATCCTGATGTTGTGACTCAAGGTGGTATTTGGCACGCAAAATTTGATTTAATTTACGCACCATATGCACCGGCAACCGCACAGTACGCGCCTGGTTCATAATTGCGCGTTCAATACTTTGGCGTATCCACCAGGTCGCATAGGTAGAAAAACGAAACCCAAGCTCCGGCTCAAACTTATCGATGGCTCGCATCAGACCTAAGTTCCCTTCCTCAATCAGGTCGAGTAAGGTAACGCCACGATTGATATATTGCTTGGCAATCGAAACCACCAAACGCAAGTTATGCTCAATCATTTTTTGCCGGGCCGGAAAATCGCCGTGCTTTACCAATTTCGCAAAATGGACTTCTTCGGGGATTGTTAGCAATGGTCGGGTACCAATTTGATTCAGATAATGCTTTGTGGTATCGGTAGATAACTCTGCCGCCAATACCTTTTTCAGCTCATCAATACCATCCACCAACAGCACAACGCCATTGACACTAACATCGATGTCATCGACCTCATCTTTTTCGGCCGCGGTGTTTTGATTTTCATGATCTAGAATGTTTTCCGAGAACTTTTCGGATAACGTTTTATCTTGATCACCCTGTTAAGCTAGAAGAAGCTTGTTCATTTATTTATTCACTTGGTTATGACAAAGTTGAAACCTCATTGAACACGTTAAAAACACATTTCAATCTATTTTAACGCGCTGTTTATAATTTATCGACTTGGCAAAAATTTGGATGGATCAACCGGCTTACCTTGCTGACGTATTTCAAAATGCAGTTTGGTAGTCTCGCTGTCTGAATTTCCCATTTCAGCGATCTTTTGCCCCTTGCTAACAACCTGCCCTTCTTTCACAAGAATAACCTTGTTATGTGCATAGGCCGACAATAAGTTATTAGTGTGCTTAACAATAACTAAATTCCCGTAACCTCGAATGCCACTACCGGCGTACATCACCTTGCCAAATGCTGCCGCAAATACGGATTGTCCGGCTTTCCCACCAATATCAATCCCTTTTTTACCTTGATCGAAACGCCCCATTAGTTTACCTTCGGCAGGCCACATCCAGTCTACCTGCTCATCACCATTGACTACTAGTGTTGCAGAAACTGCTTTTTCGCCACTTTTCCGTGCTTCCGCTTTTAACTCAGATCGCGTCTCTACAGGGGCTTCTGGTCGCACCTCTGCTCTTACTTCGCTGCCAGATGTGGCTTCAAGCTTTTGCAAGTCTGCCAGTGCGCTATCTGAATACGGACGCTTGTCAGCACGTGGACTAGCCTTGTTGCCGCCATTTATGCCACTAGATGTGGCTACGCTGGCAGACGTCGATGCTGGTGCAGCAGAACCTGACTGTCTTACTTCTGCACCTGAAACATTAGAAACATTACCAACTTGAGCCCCACCAGCAAAATTATTTCGAATATCAGGGGATTGTACTCGCAAGGCCTGGTCAACCTTGATGTCGTTAGCGTTATTCAGATTATTCCAACTCACAATATCGCGATAGTTTTGCCCAAATTCGAGTGCTATCCGATACAATGTGTCGCCCTTTTTTACGGTGTAATAACCTGGACCACTCGCCTGGACGAGTTGAGGTGGGCTAATAATCGCAGTAGTACCATTGACCCTATGCTCAACCACGGGAGCAGGTGTTCGTGTAGTGCTACATGCGGCGATTGAAGCGACAATTATTACCAATAATATCAGGCGTATTTTCTTCATTCTCATTACATTATTATTTGCGACGTATCGCGGTTGAGGCCGGATCAAATACCACATTAAGTGCGATAGTATTTACCGAATTAGTTACCAATTGCGTATAAAACCTCAATGTCAGCGAGGCACATCAGAATGCACTGTAGTTGTCATTCCTGCTGCGTTTCTCCGCATTCTCCCTAATTTATGCAATTCCGGCCACGCAACAGCACAAAGCAACAATCTTCCAACGTCGTACTAGTCCAGTCAAATTTACTAATATGCTGAATCAACTGTACCACCAGCTGACCACTTATCGCCCTCTGGTCTAGCAATGCCTGCGGCAGGCCCAGCATACCATCTCCGTAATGCAGACGGATATTAGCAACGCGTAGAAGCCACAAATTGCTCCTCGCCAGTTCATGCAACGGCTTAATGTGCTCAATCGAATATACTTCTTTTGCCACCAAAGACAGCCCTGCGGCCTGGTAGCCGCAACTGGTTCCAATGCCCAGTACACGATTCAAGACCTCGCTCTGCTGGTTGTCCCGCATGACCTCAATCATGCGCGCGCGGCAAGTACGCTGACATCGCTCACGCCTTGCTGTGCAATCCTTGCTACCATTGCTTTAAGCACACTCTCCGACACCATTGACCCTGTGCGCTCCACAGCCTGGTGAGAGCTACTTGAATGCGCCGTTGACATCGATGTGCCTACCCTATTGGGCATATTTGGAGACCTGAAAAATTGTTGCTTGGCAAGTGCAGGAGCGGAAGCTGGATTTGGTGGCGTTGATTTAGCATTATCGTAAGCAGCGTTTCTGGTCGCAGTCTGCGGCGTCGCCACAACGCGGTTAGGACGTATGCCAGACGATTTCGACTTAGAGTCGACTACCGACGACAACGTCAATGTAAAGCGCTTCGGTGCTTCCATCATGATAAATCTTTCGCTAATGCCGCCAGCTGTGTGACATGCGTCAAATCAATCTGTAATGGCGTAATGGAGACATGTCCTTGGGCGATAGCATAAAAATCAGTACCCTCACTCACATCCTTAGCGGCACCTGCTGGACCGATCCAGTAAATCTCTCGCCCATGTGGGTCCTGGGTTTTAATAACGGATTCTGATACATGCCGCTTTCCCAGCCGGGTCGCCAATGCAGATTTTAAATGAGGATAAGGAAGATTAGGAATATTTACATTTAACAAATACGGTTGCGGCATATTATCAAACCGAAGTTCCACAATTTCTCGCGCCACCTTGGCAGCAGCCTCCAACTCATCCCATCCTTTGCTCACCTGAGAAAAAGCAATCGCAGGGATACCGAATAAAAACCCTTCGGTTGCGGCAGCAACAGTGCCAGAATACAAGGTGTCATCACCCATATTCTGTCCCTGATTAATCCCGGAAACGATCAAGTCAGGTCGGAAATTTAACATCCCGGTCAATGCAATATGAACACAATCCGAAGGCGTACCATTGACAAAATAAAAGCCATTTTCCGCACGATGCACAGATAGCGGGCGATCTAATGTCAATGAATTGGAAGACCCAGATCGATTGCTATCTGGTGCCATCACCACAATCTCGGCTACGGGCCTAAGCGCATTCGCCAACGCAATAATACCGGGCGCCAAATAGCCATCGTCGTTACTGATCAGAATTTTCATAGCAAAATTTTACCTGAAGCAATCATCAGGTTAAGTGAATATTTGCGTATTTTTGTACGCTGTCGCCGCCGCACACCTGAACCTCAATTTTAGGCGGTTTTTGCCTTTTTTATCGAATCGTACATCTATGCGTACATCACAAATGATGCAACGCAGCAAATAAATCTGAATATTCTAAAGAAAAGAAGTATCAGTTAGCACTGACACAACGTATTTTTGTTATTACCTGAGCACTAAAGTCGTTACATACGTACACGGCTTATTCATACTTCCTAAACGTATTTACCGATCTAACTTAGGAACTAACATGAATACCAACAAGATTCGACAATCCCCCGCCGGTACGAATGAAAATTCCTACATCGTCTGGAATGATCTGGCAGCTAAAACCACCAAAAGGATGACAACGTCGGCCCAAGTCATCAGACACCGAAGTATCCGTATGGCACTGGCAGGACCCTTGCCAAATCAGCGGAGCCAGGCGGAATTTAGCTTGATGGGAAAAGAGAAAATAGAAGCGATGTCCATTATCCGTGCAGGCAATGACGCCACGGATA
>JACMQE010000052.1 GCA_014377145.1 Glaciimonas sp.
CTCTCTCATCTCCGGTTCGTTAGCTTATGACGTCATCATGCAGTATCCAGGTCGTTTTGCTGACGCTCTACTATCTGATAAATTGAACAACATTAATGTTTCTTTTTTGGTCCCGACTATGCGCCGTGAATTCGGCGGATGCGCAGGTAATATTGGCTACAACCTAAAATTATTAGGCGGTGAACCGCTAATTATGGCGACCGTGGGGAACGATGCCGCGCCCTACCTGGCTCGCTTGCAACGGCAGGGCATTTCTTGCGCAGGTATTCGCACCATCGAATCGATCTATACCGCACAATGTTTTATTACCACCGATGCCGACAACAATCAGATTACCGCCTTCCATCCGGGAGCAATGACGCATTCACATGAAACGACCATCGCTGACCTGAACACACATGCCGATATCAAATATGCAATAGTCACCCCCGATGGACGTGAAGGCATGTTGCAGCATGCAGAACATGCGGTATCGCATGGGATTCCGTTGATTTTTGATCCCGGCCAAGGAATGCCGATGTTTAATGGTGTCGAGTTGCGCCACTTTATTGCGCTTGCCACCTACGTTACCGTCAATGATTATGAAGCGGAGTTGCTCGCTAAGCGAACCAGTCTCAGTATGGTGCAAATTGCCGAACAAGTTAGCGCGTTGATAGTGACACGCGGCGAACTTGGTGCGGATATTTTTACCGCTGGCAAGAAACTCGCCATCCCTTGCGTCAATGCTGATCGCCTACTAGACCCGACCGGCTGCGGCGATGCTTTCCGAGCCGGGATATTGTACGGTTTGACCAACGGGATGGACTGGGCGACCATTGGCCGTCTGTCTAGCTTGATGGGCAGTATTAAGATTGCTACGCAAGGACCGCAAAACCATCAACCGACGCGCACTGAAATCGATGATCGGTTCCATCAGGCATTTGGTTATAAATTATAAAAGATAGCATGGCTATCATTAACGCGGTGCTGATTGCGCGTTAATGTAGTGAAACCACCCTATATTTTTTAAATATAGGGTGGTTTCACCTTGTGCGCCTCTGACTTAGCCAAGGCACATCAGCTGAAACACCTATTGAATAATATTATTGTAAAAGTTATTAATTCAATTATAGTTATTGCTCTCTCCAAGTCTATACGGGGCCGTCTCGTCGCTCCCAATCGGGAGCGACATTTTACTGCGGTATTTAAATCGTCGGTATTATTCACATCGTTGGAATACTTTTCAACATTCAGCTTTGCAAAAATATAGAACATCACAATAAAAAAGGAAACAATGTCAGTTCCCAAAAAATGGCATCAAGTGTCAACTGCAGAATGCAAAGCAATTGCATCAAGAGGTCTGCCACGTTAGGATTTCTGCATAGTTTGTTAAATTGCGCGTTCGCGTTTAGCGCTGGTATTACATTGCCTAGCCACGCTGCACCAGATGGAAATCCAAGTCTACATGAACAACATAGGCGGTCCCGGTCAATTCGGTATTGACGTTCATAAGCCGCTACCAACAACAGCACCACAAATGTAGGTACCATCGATAGCGTCAACAAACCGATCAGCGTAAAACACACACCAAGCGCCAGCGAATATGGCTTTGGATGCTTGTCGGTATATAGGCCAACTACCGGTTGCAAAATCGATGCAGTGATTTGGTAAGTCAGCGTAATCAACCCAATCTGCGCAAAACTTAGGTGGAAATTATGCTTGAGCACAGGATAAATCGACGAGATCAGCGATTGGATCATGTCGTTCAAAAAATGCGCAAAACTAATCGTGCCCAATACCCGAAAACCGGTTTTTTGCGTACTTTGCTGATCCTGCGTGGCTGATATTTTTATAGCTGTTGGTATATTTAATGGAAATGAAGAATATTAAATAGCTGGTCGGCGCTTTTTATGCGAATAACCAAAGTGTAGACAAAAAAGAAGAGCCTGTTTTAAGCTGATATGTCATTTTATGTCGCGTTTCTGCCATCTGTATTTTTCGATTGCTAACTTCATGCCAACCCCCTATCCTGCACCACACCAAAAAAACCTGATGGATGCGGTGCCAGACCCCCCCAGCATCCGGTCCGCATGCGCGCACGATCTCGATGCTGTGGTCATATTGCAAGGACATAGCCAATATGGATGGGGACAGGTCACCTACGCCCCAGAAGGCACGCTGCGGGTAGATGTCGGTAACAAACACCTGGATCGTACCACCGTTGCACGCTATCTGGATTCCACCACAAATAGCGCACGAAATAAAGACGTTATAAAAAGCACAATTATGTGCTCTCTATATCCATACCAGTGCAACGTCATTTATCGGTAGTCGCGGCTGAATTAGGCTACACCAGTCAATCGGCATTTTCAGCAATGTTCAAAAAAATTTTGGCGAATCGCCATCGGTCTTCTTCACATCGAAAGAAGCCGCTTACACAATAAATGAAGCGGCAATGAGTGATCAATCAAAAGCACCAAGGTTGATTACCTGATTGTGCGCTGTTACCCCAATACTAATATTACGATATGAATAATTCAATAATATTACTTTGGTGCAGTATCTTTAAACGCTGGACGCTCAGATAACTTGTCCAACAATTTAGTTAAGAACGGATAAGTTTCACGCCATTCGATTTCAGGAAATCTAAAACTAATCCAGCCCAGAGCGCAGCCAACCGCGACATCAGCCAACGTGTAATGATTGCCAGCACAAAATGGCTTCTCAGCCAACCCTGCTGCCATTGCTTTCAAACCAGCATCAACCTTGCTGCGCTGACGCGCAACCCAAGACTCACTTTGTTGCTCAGGAGAACGTTGCAGACGTTCCAAGCGTATCAATACGCCTGCTTCCAATACGCCATCGGCCAATGCCTCCCAACATTTGACTTCTGCACGCTCACGCGTGTTGGCTGGAATCAATTTACCGACTGGCGTCAGCGTGTCGAGATACTCTACAATCACGTGCGAATCAAACATCGCACCGCCATCTTCAATGACCAGACAAGGTACTTTTCCGAGCGGATTTAAGATCTGAATCGTGGTATTTTCAGACCAGACATCCTCCAGCACAAATATATAGTCGAGTTTCTTTTCCGTCATCACAACACGAACTTTACGTACATAGGGACTACCTAAAGAACCGATTAGCTTCATATGCTACTTATAGAAATAATTGGCCCCGATTATAGCATCGGGGTCGGCTGTTTTCGGCAACTGCAATCCCTGCCGAGATGCAAAACAACAAATTGTCAAGACTGTAAATGGTAAAATCCGGCTCTGGTTGCGTCCTCCACTTGTACGTCAGTTAACGGCCGATTTACACACCTGACCCAATATGCACAGCAAAATATACGCAAAACGCATGGAAAACCTTCAGTAATAGTTGTGCTGAAATATTATTCGGCACTTTGATTCACTCTTTTTGATCATCACTATCATGTCCCTTACCGCACTTTCTGCCCTATCCCCACTGGACGGTCGTTACGCCGCTAAAACCGACAAACTGCGCACGATCCTGTCCGAAGCCGGGTTCATGCATTACCGCGTCAAAGTAGAAATATCGTGGCTACAAGCACTCTCCAACGCGGGCTTTAGTGAAATCAAGCCATTCTCGTCTGCCGCAAATGCGCAACTCGACAAAATCGCCGCTGGATTCATTGAATCAGATGCAGCCCGCGTCAAAGAAATCGAAGCCGTAACCAACCATGACGTGAAAGCGGTGGAATACTGGCTCAAAGAACAGGTCAAGGATGTCCCTGAACTAGTTTCCGCATCCGAATTTATTCATTTTGCCTGCACTTCGGAAGACATCAACAACACATCCCACGGCATGATGCTAAAAGCAGCACGTGACACTGTCCTGCTACCATCATTGCAACAATTGATCGCCAAGCTGACTACGCTGGCCCACGCAAATGCTGAACTACCGATGCTCTCGCGCACGCATGGCCAGCCAGCCAGCCCCACTACGCTAGGCAAGGAAATGGCGAACATTGTCGCCCGCCTGCAACGTGCGATCAAACGTATCGCTGAGGTAGAGATTCTCGGAAAAATGAATGGTGCTGTTGGCAATTACAATGCCCATTTGTCCGCTTACCCGACATTTGAGTGGGAGACCTTTGCCAAGAATGTAATCGAGCAGCGCCTCGGCCTTATTTACAACCCGTACACCATCCAAATCGAACCGCACGACTACATGGCCGAGTTGTTCGACGCGATAGCCCGCACCAATACTATCCTTCTTGATCTTAATCGCGACATCTGGGGTTATATTGCGCTCGGCTATTTCAAACAACGTCTCAAAGCCGGTGAAATCGGATCGTCAACGATGCCGCACAAGGTCAATCCTATTGACTTTGAAAATTCGGAAGGTAATCTGGGCATGGCTAATGCTGTTCTAAAACACATGTCAGAAAAATTGCCAGTGTCACGCTGGCAGCGTGATTTGACCGATTCCACCGTGCTGCGTAATATCGGCGTCGGCTTCGGTTACACCCTGCTGGCCTACGACAGCTGCCTGCGCGGCTTGAACAAGCTGGAAGTCAATCCAGCGCGAATGGCCGAGGATCTCGACAACACTTGGGAAGTGCTGGCCGAACCGGTGCAGACCGTGATGCGCCGCTACGGCATCGAAAATCCTTACGAACAATTGAAGGAGCTAACCCGCGGCAAGGGTATTTCCCGCGATGCCCTGCAGGTATTCATTGCGCAGCTGGCCATTCCGCACGAAGCGAAAGACTATCTGCTGGCCATGACGCCGGCGAACTACCTGGGCGACGCAGCGCAGCTGGCGCGTGATATCTGAAGTCAAGCGCCGCAAAGTGGCATGGTGGCCGGTGTCGACAGCATTCGGCTGATTGCGTTACATTAGTTCTTCGATGAACTACGCTTCCAACTGATGCTGCGCTATACCAAGACTGCCATCGTTCTCCACTGGCTGGTGGCGATCCTGATCATTTCCGGCTTCATTCTGGGATTGGTGATGGTCGACATCAAGGGCCTGACACCGACCAAGCTGCGCTATTTTTCCTGGCATAAGTGGATCGGTATCACGGTGCTGGGACTGGCCTGCCTGCGGTTGTTATGGCGGCTCTGGCATCCGGCGCCGCCGTATCCGCCGTCGATGCCGGCCTGGCAACGCAGTAGCGCAAGTGCCCTGCACGGCTTGTTGTATGTATTGATTTTCGGCGTACCGCTATCGGGTTACTTCTACAGTCTGGCCGCTGGCGTGCCGGTCGTCTATCTCGGCATCCTGTCGTTACCGGTACTGATCGATCCAAATCCGGAATGGAAGCCGATCTTGAAACAAGTCCATTACTGGCTCAACGTGACTTTGCTGGCGAGCTTTTGCATTCACGTTGCCGCTGCCCTGAAACATCAATTGATCGACCGCGACGGTGTGCTCAAACGCATGCTGCCCGGTGTCGAACGTTACTAGGAGTCCGCATGACGCCCCACCCTGTCGCCAACCGACGCCTTGCCGTGCGCCGCACACTATCTGCGATCGCCAACGTTGCAAGCATCGCGCTCGTGGCATCTACTGCCAGCGCAGCGCTCCTGAAACC